>JBJMQJ010000419.1:0-8660 GCA_045802765.1 Myxococcales bacterium | reverse complement strand
CTGGAGGGCGGCCATGAACAGGCCCCAGCTCTTGCCAGGGCCAGCGGCGCCGCCGAAGAACACCTCCAGGTCGTCCTGCAAGAGGAACCACTCCTGCTTCGCGGTCGGCTCGACGGGGCAGTACTCGTACGGGAGCACGAGCTCGCCGAGCGCGGCGTCCACGAGCGGGTCGAGGCGGTCGGGGTAGAGCGGGGCGGCGGCCGAGCTCACTCGACCAGGGCGATCGCGCCGCGGGCCCGGAACTCGGGGTAGCGGGCCGAGAGCTCCGTGACGGCAGCCTCGACGGACGCGAACGAGCCGAGGCGCTGCTCGGGCTCGGGGTCGTGGACGAGGTGGGCGGTGAACGCGGCGACCGCGTCGGGCGGGCCGGCGGAGCCGACCAGGGCCGCGGGCCGGATCTCGATGCGCGGGTTCGGCATCGCCATAGTGTGCCTCCTTCGGCCGCCGGACGGAAGGCCGGTCACTCGAAGAGGTTCCCCTGGACGAAGCCGCCGTGGGCTTGCTCCTTCAGCTCGGCGATCTTCTCGGGGGGCAGGCCCGACTCGTCCTCGGTGACGACGCGCCGGCCAGGAGCGATCCCGGCGAGGGCGAGGTTCAGCTTCGCGAGGCGGACGGCGTCACCGTCGATGTCCATCCCGTAGATCTCCAGCACCGCGTCCGGGCCGTGCTCCTTCCGGCACGCCTCGAGCGCGGCGAGCAGCATCCCGGCCGAGCCGCAGCACGGATCCATCACGGACTCGCCGGGCTTCGGCTGGAGCATCATTGCCATCATCAGCGAGACGTGGTACGGGGTGAAGAACGAGCCGAGCCCGGCGCGCTTCGACGGCGACACGAGGTGCGTGTAGAGGAAGCCGAGCGGATCCCCCTCGGGCATCTGCCACCTCCCCATCTCTAGGCACGCCTTGCCGACCGCGGCGGGCTCGAGCTCGTGCCAGTCGCGCCAGAGCAGATCGTCGCCCATCACGTCGCAGAGGCGGGCGCAGAACACCGTCAGGTTGACCGGGAGGTTGTCGAGGCCGACGAGCTCGGGCCAGGAGATCGGGTCGGACAGGATCGTTCGGGGGTCGTGGCCGCCGATCTTGGGGGCGCCGGCGTCGGTGAGGATGCGGAGCCACGCGAGCGTCGACATCTGCTCGATGACGTGGCGGCTGTCGCCGCGCGAGGTGAGGGCGTGGTAGCAGCCTTCGAGGCCGGTCGGGAGCTTCAGCGCCACATCAGGATCGCCCGCCGTCGTCGGCGTCGGGGTCGACGTCGAAGAGGTACGCGTCGAGCAGGAACGCCATCTGGTCGTAGGTGCGCTTGAAGACCCGGCCGAGCTCGGTGTCGCGGCCGTGGTTGTCGATCTCGTGCCAGAGGCGGCCGAGCGTGGCGCGCAGCTCGCGGAGGGTCGGGTCGGTCGGCGCCTTCCGCTGGCTCACGGCTCCTCCAGGAGGCTCGGGTCGAGCAGGCCGTTCAGGTCGAACGTCTCGACGATCTTGCGGGCCAGGAGGACGTCGTGGTCGTCTTGCGTGTCGAGGTCGCAGACGACGCGGTACCACGCGAGCAGCGAGCGCGCCTCGTCGTCGGTGAGAGTCAGGACGCGACGGACGCGGCGGTTGGACACCCGCTCACCCGCAGAACGCGCCGTAGCCGCCTCCGTGCTCGCCGACCGCGTCGAGCGGCCGGCCGCAAGCGCAGTGCGTCGGGTCAGGCTCAGGCTCCGGTTCGGGCTCGTCGAGGAACAGCGGGACGCGACCGCGGCGGAGGACCCAGCCCTCGCGGCCTTCGGGGTCAGGCTCGACGGTGACGACGAGGCCGACCGGGACGGGCTTGCGGTGGCCCTGGTTGTTCGTGCGGTAGACGCGGCCGATCGAGGGCGACGTGGGCTGGCCGATCGACTCGTAGCCGGAGAGCGCCTCGTACTGCTGCCGCGTCAGGACGATGTGCGTGTCGTCCATCAGCACCTCGCCGAGGTCTTTCATCCAGGCGATGCTCATGGCAGGGCGGCGAGCAGCTCGGCGCGGGTGGCGGGCGAGACGGCGAACACGTCGAGCAGCGTCGGGAAGGCGGCAGCGACGACGCCGGCAGCGGCGGCCACGGAGCGGTCGTGCTCCGCCTGGTCGTCCGTGTCGGGCTCGAACTCGAGCCCCGTCCGCAGGAGCGCGGTCAGCACCGCTCAGCCGGGGGCCGTGAGGACGTCGGGTAGGAGGGCGAGCAGCGCGGCCTGCGCGTCTTGCCGCCGGCGCTCGGCGTCGGCCCGCCTCACGAGCGGGCACCGTCACTGAAGCGCGCTTTCGCCTCGGTCGGCCGCATGCGGTAGCGGCCAGACGGCGCGTAGATGTAGTACCGCGTCACGGTCACCTCGACCAGGTGCCCGTAGCGTTCGGCGTGCTGCGAGGCAAGACCCTGAGCGTTGCCCGCCGAGCCCGTCCAGCCGCAATCTTCACAGGTCGCCACGATCTCGATCAGGTTGGTGAAGGCCGCCCGCATCGTTCCGCCTCATGAGTGATCCGGCGGGAGCCAAGCGTGCTCCTTGCCGATCTTCCAGACCATCGGGGCGTTGTCCCCTTCGCCCCACATCGGCGCCTGCTCGGAGCGCACGGACGTCTCCACCTCGAAGCTCTGCGGGCCATCCTCGCGCTGGCCGAGCAGACGCACGCGGACGGCCGCGATCGGCTCGCCGTCGTCGCGGAGGATCGTCACCTCCTGCGTGCGGGCGAAGCCTTCCTCCAGGATGCGGGACTCGACCTTCACAGATCCCACGTCCAGTAGCGGACGCGCCACGCGAGGCGGCGGAGCGGGCCCCAGCTCGAGCCGACGTTCGCGCAGATCCACGGCGGGACGCGGAACAGCGTCGCGATCTGCTCCGGGGTGAGCTGGTCGGGCGGCGGCGGGCCGGCGCGCTCGGGCAGGAGCGGACGCGCCTCGAAGTGGAGCGTGCAGCCGGGAGGCAGGGAGGCGGCGAGGTCGCTCACTTCTTCTTCTCCGGCTTCGGGTCGGGACCCTTGAACACCTTCCCGCCGTGGCGGCCGGCGAGGACGGCGGTCTTGCCGTGCTGCGCTTCGGAGAGGGCGGCAGGCGTCGGGCGGGAGGCGGCCCCAGGCTGGACCCGGCCGGCCGGGCTGTCCTGGCGCTTGACCGTCTCCCGCTCGGCGTCCGCCGGCACGACGAGCGAGCCCACCTCGACGCGGTGATCGACGGCATCGCGGATGTAGTCAGAGAGCGTCTCGCCGGCATCGGCCGCCGCGGAGTCCCAGCGAGCGCGGCGCTCTTCGTCGATGCGGATGTTGAGTAGACGCTGCCTGCCCACGTATCCAGATTGTATAGACCCGCGGCGGACGAGGCGGCAGGACGGTCTATACGGCGGCGGGCTGCCAGAGCCCGAGGCGGACGTCGCGCTTGTGGTCGGCCACCTCGCGGTCGATGTAGCTGCGGACGGCGCCGCCCGTGCGCGTCTCCCACCCGCACGAGCAGCGCGCCTCGCACGCCCACGGGCCGCGCATCGACGACTCGCGCGGGATCAGCGTGGAGCGATCGCCCGGCACGCCGTAGACGAGGTGACGGATGCGGTGCTCGACGTTCACAGGCGCGTCGTGCGCTCGTGCGGGTCGAGGCGACGGCGCGACCAGGGCATGGTCAGCGCGGAGACGGAGCGGCCATCGGCGAGGCGGCCGTAGCGGCCGTTCTGCGAGGCGAGCTCCAGCCCGGCCGCGGCGACCAGCTCGGTCAGCGCCTTGCGGGGGGACGAGCCCTCGACCGTGTACTCGGTCGCGGTGCTGTCGACGTGGAGGCGGTAGCTGCTCATGCCCTTAGTTTCGTCACGCGGGGCCGCCGCGGCCAGCCCTGGAACGAGTGGTTCTTCGCAGAACCTCAGTCCGTCGCGTCGTCGCCGGTTCCCTGCTCTTCGAGCGCGGAGCCGCAGGCGGGGCAGGCCGGCACGCCGTGGTTGGTACTCAGCGTCTCCTCGAGCGCGCGGGAGCAGCCGGGGCACCACCACGGGCCAGGGTAGACCGTGATCGGAGGGATCACGCCTCGTCTCCGTTGCGGCCGGCGGGCGCCGACGCGTCGACGTCGGGGTGGACGCTGTGCTCCGCGGCGATCCGCAGGAGCTCCTCCCGCCGCTCGCGCGACCGCACCCGAGGCCCGGTCGGAGGCGGCACGTCCGGCTCGTCACCGGGCGAGTGGCGCACGTCGTACCGCTCCCGGTACATCTCCGGCTTGTACGCCTTCAGCAGAGTCACAAGGAGCTGGTCGGACACCTCGACGCGCTCCTCCGTCGTCACGTCCTCCTCGATCACCTTCCCGTCCGGCCCGGTCTTTACCCGACGCCGCACGATCTTGATGTCGTGGCCAACCGTCGCCCGCTGATGAGCGATCTGCTCCAGGAGCTCGATGCCGACCGCGCGAGCCTCCAGCCACGCGTCCGCGAACAGCGGATCCTCCCGCCGCTCGTGGTACGCCGTCTCGCGCGAGATCCCCGCCACCCGGCACGCCGCCGACACGTTCGGCTGCCGAGCCAGGAACAGCAGGAACGCCCCCTTCCACGGCTTCTCCCACTCGCGCAGCTCGATCGGCGCCGGCCGCCGCTCGAGCGCAGTCCCCGCCGCCGCCTCGCCATCCGCCTGCCGCTGCTCGTCCGCGCTCACGCCGCACCTCGCGCGCGCGACGGCGCGTCAGACCTTGTCAGCCCCGGCCGGGATTCGTCAGGGGGTTCTGAGAGGTCGAGTCGGCCGTGGTGGGCGGTGGGGAGGGCGGTTCCGGGGAGGCCGCATGCGTGTCGGCCGCCGGCGATGCAGCCGCAGGAGTCGACGCCGTTGAGGTAGGCCATGAGGCCGAGCATCTTCTCGGCGTCAGGGTGCATCGGGTGCCTCCTCGAGCTCGGGTTCGTGGTGCATGAGGATCGGCTCGCCGTTCGTGGGGCACGGGGCCCAGTGGGTGAGGCCGCCGGGAGGGCCGAGCTCGATCGGGATCGTGAGCGGCTTGAAGGTCAGGTCGGGGTGGTCGCCGCCGCAGCGGGCGCAATGAACGACGGACGAGGTGATGTCAGGCGCCATCGCGCTCTCCGGGCGGGCGGATCGGGACGAGGCGGGCCGGCGTGTTCCGGCCGAGGTGGAGGCGGATGTGGGCGGGGCAGCTCTCGACCATGTGGCGGTTCGGGCCGCGGAACCAGGGCGACCACGAGGTGTGCTCGCCGTCGTCGAGGCGGCGGGTGGAGCCGTACTGCGCTTCCCACGCGACCGGCTCGGAGGTGGGCGGGCCGTCCTTCGCGCACGAGGCGCAGAGGTCGTTCGACTCCCCCGCGGCGCCGAGCGTCCAGTCGGCGATCAGGCGGGCGACCGAGGCCGGCGTGGTCGCGACGACGGTCAGGCCGCACCCATCGCAGATCACGGCGGCGAACAGGCGGTCGCCGGGGCCGTAGTCGGCCTCCATCCGGGCGAAGATCCGCTCGGCGCGCTGCTCGACCGTCTCGGTCATACGCCGTCCACGTCGTCAGGGGCAGAGCGACCGCCGGCCTCGACGGCGCGCTGGACGAGCAGGGCGAGCCCTTCGAGGCGGAGGTAGGAGCCGCGGTACTGCGTCCAGTACGTCGAGTGCTCCCCATCGGAGGCGACCGCGACGATCACCGTGGGCGCGTCCGCGCCGAGCTCGCGGAGGTCACGCTCAAGCGCGGCGGCATGATCCTCAGCGAGCTGGCGCAGCTTGCCGGAGTCGACTTCAGCCATCTGCTTCCTCCAGTGTTCCGTGGTCGATGTAGCCGTGCCACCGGCCGCGCGGGCCGCCGGACACGAGGATCGAGTTCGACGAGCCGTCGTTCGGGCGGACGCTGATCGTGCCGTCGTCGTGCTCGCGAACCGTGTGATGCTCTAGCCGGCCGAGCCCGTACCCCTCGGAGTCGCCCGGCATCGGGACGCAGACGAACCAGCACGTCCCGGTCAGGTTCTCGGGGTTGGTGGAGCGGCGCTCGCTCCCGTCCTTGTCGAGGACCTTCCAGTAGTCGCCGGCGCGGAGATCGGGGGGCAGCTCGCCGAGGACGAGGTCGGGGCGGCGGCGGCCAGGAGTGCGGACGCCCATCAGGAGCGCCTCCAGAGGTCACCCTCACGAACGACGAAGTGTGCGCGCTCCAGCCGGGCGAGGTCGGACACGAGCAGCGGCAGACCGTGCGCGCTGTACTCCTTCAGCGCGCGGCGCGCGTCGGCGAACGTGCGCTCGAAGCCGGCCGCGCCAGGGTCGCTGATGCAGTCGAGGACGGCCATGCTCTGGCCGAGCAGCACGAGCATCCGGTCGGCGGTCATCGGCTCGCCGAGCATCCCGAGCACGAGCGATGGGCGCGAGCCCACGGAGACAGCGGAGCCCCGGTGGCCGACCGCCGCCGCCGCGAGTTCCGACCAGTCGTCCCAGTGGTCGTCGACGACGCGCATCCATTCCGCCTGTACCTCGGCCAGGGTGCCGTCGAAGATGCCGGGGTTGCCGTCGTCGTCGGAGTGGAGCCAGCGGCAGTTCGGGCAGCGCATCAGGGGATCCTCGTGGCCGGCCGGCGCGGGCTCGAGCACGCCCTCGTCGTCGTAGCGGAGGGCGAGCCAGTCGGCGTGGGCGGACACGCCGCCGCAGTTCAGGCAGAGGTAGAAGTAGTCGCGCAGCTCAGCCATGAGGCCTGACCTTCTGAAGTCCGCAGCCGCGCGGGCACGTGAAGAAGCGGGCGCCACCAGGGATCGACGCGACCGGGCCGGAACGAGTCTCGTGGCCGCACGGGAGCTGCACCGCAGGCCGACCGGACGAGCCGAGCGGAGTCTTCACTTCGTCCTCAGCGGGCAGAGAGCGGCGGCGGGGCACCCGACTAGCCTGCCACCGAACGCGGAGAACGGCAACGGTTCACGCGAGCGTGAACGCCGGAAGCCGCGACGACAGTCGACAAAATCGCAGCGGCCAGCGGCGGCGGGACCGCGTTCCCGATCTGCGCGAACTTCTCGGTGCGGGTGCCCTGCCACGGGTAGTCAGCGGGGAAGCCCTGGAGGACCGCGGCCTCCTCCAGCTTCAGCCTGATCGAGTCGGCGTCGGTGGGGTGCGGGCCAACCGGATCGACCCAGCGGCCAGCTCGGCGTTCGGCGTAGAGGGACGCGCGAGCTGCCGAGCCGCCAACCTTCTCCTTGTCCGGGCCGCCCGTCTTGCGACCGCTCGCGATCGTCGGGTAGGGCTGCCTGGTCATTCCCCACCCGAGCGCAGCTTCCATCGTCACCCACGGGGCGAGCTCGCCCTCCAGCGTGACCGCTCCGCCATCCGCGTGGGTCGGGGCAGGCGGTTGCGCGACCGCGGCGAGGTCGGCCACCAGAATGGCACGGGCGCGGTTCTGAGGCGCTCCGTAGTCGGCGGCTTCGAGAACGCCGACCCAGGCCGAGTAGCCGAGTTCTTCGAACATGCGGGCGTAGAGCTTCCAAAGGCCGAGCACGGGCGGAACCTGCTCGAGGACGATCCACCGGGGACGGAGCGAGAGCGCGTAGCGGAGCGGCTCGACCACGAGCAGCGAGTCGGCCTCTTCGAGTTTCGGCCGAACAACGTGCCGATTGTCGTGGCCGCGGAACAGGTTACGCGCGCACTGCGAGATCAACTCCATGTCTCGCCTTCCACCGCCGTCCCCTGCGACGCTGAACGCGGGACACGGCGGTGAGCCAACCAGAAGGCCGACGGGGTCGTAGTCGCGCGGGTCGAGCGAGGCGACGTCAGCCTGGAGCGTCCTGAACCCAGCGGCGGTGCGGGTAGCGCAGGCCGCCGGGTCGATCTCGACGCCGAGCGGATCAATGCCGAGGCCGCGGGCAGCCACATCCCACCCGCCTGGCCCCGCGAACAGGTCGAGAGCATTCACTCGGGCACCTCGACGATGCCGACGCGCGTCGTCGTGGTCTGCGTCGGGAGCGGGTCACGGTCGGACAGGCGCGGGTCGACGCCGCCCATCGGCGGGATCACGAGCGCGAGCCGCTCCCGCGTCATGACCGTGCGGGCCGGATCGATCGCCTCGTGCGGCTCCGACTGGTAGGGGACGACGAGCGACTGGTGGCAGCGGCCGGTCAGCGTCCGCATCACCTCGTCCGTCGAGGTGCACTCCCACCCGCTGCCGCCGTTCGACGAGTGGTTCCGCATCACGACGCCGTGATGGTTGCCGCCAGCGGCCAGCGTGGCGGAGGGCTCCTCGACTCCCTTCGCGTCACCGTTGCGGCGCATCCGAACCAGGGCGACCGTGCCCCCGGTGAGGATCGTCGGGGCGACGTCGCGGCTGTCGCGGGCCCGCCCGTTCGCGCGGTTCGGGAGGACGAGCGCGTTCGCGGAGTCGGTCGCCGCGATCGTGTCGGCCGGCCGGAGATCGGCGCGGCGGGCACGGTTGCCGGGCGTCCGCTCGAACGTGTTGCCGCTGATCGGGAGGACCATCGCCATGTCGTGGCGCTGCGTCAGCTTCACGAGGGGCAGCGTCAGCGGCTTCGGGACGCCGCCCTGCAAGAGGCGGATCGCGAACGGCTCGCGGGCGAGGCGGTCGAGGCCACGGCGGATCCGCTCCCGCGTGTTCGAAGCGAGTGGCCGGTCGCGGTCGCCGATCACGGGCGTGTCGAGGGCCCAGTCGATCGCGTTCGCGGCGGGGAAGGCGCCAGGGAGGACGACGCCGGAGCAGTCGGGGCACGTGTAGAGGTACTGCG
>JBJMQJ010000418.1:0-5235 GCA_045802765.1 Myxococcales bacterium | reverse complement strand
GAGAGCACGAGCGACCCGCAGCCGATGGGGAAGCAGACCGAACGCCTGCTCCGGCTGATGGTCATGGTGGAGAAGCCCGTGCAGAGCTATCCGCTCGAGGAGCTCGCAACCCAGGAGCCCAAGTCCGTTCGGATGACGCTCGCTCCGCGAAAGGGCGGCTGGGATCGTCATGTCGACACGCCGCCATGAAGATGCGCTACCCGGCGATCGTAATCAGGGAAGGGAAGAACCTCCTCGCGGAGTTCCCGACATGCCAGGGGTGCCAGACCTTCGCGCCACCAGGGCTCGCCATCGAGCAGGAGGCCGGTGAGGCGTTGGCAGGCTGGCTCGAGACGCACCTGCAAGAGGGCATCCTGCCGCCAAGGCCGCCGCGGACGGTCAAGCTGCGCAAGGGGCAGCAGTTGCTGTGGGTTGCGGTGGACCCAAAGCTCGCAGCCAAGCTGGAGCTCCGCTGGATGCGCGCGCGTTCCCGACGCCGACCGGCGTAGCCCCGCGAAATCACTGTTTCCTGCGACGCGCGTTGGGTCTACGGTGAATCTGGCAAAGCTCGGCCGCATGAGGCTCGCGCTACATCCCAGACAGCCGAGTGGGGCGCGCGACGCGACCGGACCTTACGTTGGCGATGAAGTCGATCAGGTTCTTGGTGGGCCGCGCTTGAGTCGGGGTGCTTCGATCCGCTTACGCGCGCGCCGGCTGGGCGTTCGCGGCACCCGCGCCGGCGCGGTCACCTTCGTGCAGCGCTTCGGCAGCGCGCTCAACTTGAACGTTCACTTCCATCGCGTGGTCCCCGACGGCGTCTGGGCCTGAAGGAGCCGTAGTCCGGTTCGTGCCGCTTCCCGCCCTGACCGATGACGATGTGGCCCAGGTCCTGCGCCGCCTGGAGCGCCGCGTCCGCGCTCTCCTCAAGCCGAGCTCGACGCGTTGAGAGACGATGCACGGCCGCCGGACGCGCTCGCCGCGTCGCAGGCAGAGTCGGGGTCGGCCCTGCGTGGCAAGTCGCTAGATCGGAGTGAAACCAGGCGCCGCTCCGGCTCGCCCCCCGTCGCCCCCCGAGGCTTCGCTCTGGCAAGACGAGGTCCCGAACTACAGCAATCGCTGCGCTGACGGAGGGGCTCGTACAATCTCTTGAATTCCGAGTGCGCGGCCGCTCCGCCGAGCGGGCCATGCGAGACTTTGCTAGGCTCCCCGGGATGCGGAGCAGGGGGCCGAGCGCACAGAACGACCCTTATCCGACCTCTCCGTCCGGCCGAGCGTCGCGAGGTCCTTGCGCAGCCGCGTGTAGCTGTCGTGGTCGGAGCGCATCCCGCCGGACTGGACGCGGGGCCCTCGGTTTGTCGGCCGCGAGTGCGCAACGACCAGGTCGTTCGGGCGTTGGCGCTTCGTCCCGATCGTCCTTCTCAAGTCAGGTGGTTCGGAATTTCCGCCGCGCTGTGCACCGGCATGCTTTCCCGGACGGCGGTCGGAAATGCCACCGTGCAGCCCTGATACTCTCCTGGCCCGAATATCAGTTGTTCCTTACGCTCGACGAGATCCCAACCATCTTCCATGTGCCGTCGATCTTCTGGAGCGCCGCAATCCACGAACTCTCGAACGAGGTTGGCTCGGACTTCCCGGTCTTCTCGTCCTTGACGGTCAGCTCGCCATGAACGCCGACGATCATCCACGCCATCTTGCCATCGCCGGAGATGGTCACCTTTGGCGGGAACGTGTCGCGCCAAACGGAGTACTTCGCGACTTTAAAGTATTCGGCGAACATCCGGCGCACCTGCTCACGCGTCTTCTCGGTGACTTTGCCTCGCCCGGCTTCAATGAACTTTTCCGCGATCCCGGACACCAGCAGGTCAGCGGGGCCAGTCAGGTGGGCCTTCCGCGCTTGCTCATGCTGGGCGATGATCGCGGCCTCATCCTTCGAAGTTTGCGCAGCGGCAGATGCAAGCAGAAGTACAAGAACAAACGTCGGTCGCATAGATCGATCGCCTCGGTCTGAGTACGGTGGTGCCCTGCGACCCAGCGTAGCATGCGCGCGTCAAAGGATCCGGGGAAGTAATCCGGGCGCGTGACGAAGCCAAACGCCCGGATCACCATCCCCGGCCGATTTGCCTATCAGTATTCTTTGGTGCCTCCGTTGACGCCGAACTTCATGGCGGGCGTGCCCGCCTCGTGCGCGCCCATGTCGGGACCCGCACCGGTGAAGCCGTCGTTGAAGTTCGGGATCACCAGGCCGGCGTCGTAGCCGGGGCTGTTGGGCGCCAGCTGGTACATCCCGCCCGACTCGCTCTGCCAGCCGTTGCCGGTCTGGTAGATTGGCGTGTTGGCGATCCCGTGCACCTCGCCTCCGCTGACGTCGACCAGGCCGTTGTGCAGGTCATAGTCGACGTCGTTATTGGCGCCGCCGTTCGAGTTGACCGCGCCCCACCACGACTTCCAGATGTGAAAGATGTTGTTACGCGAGACCGTGTTGGTCATGATCGGCGGACCGGACAGGCCGGCGCCTGCGCCGCTGGGATATGTCGACCCGGGGGCCGGCGGCGCTTGCAGCAGCGTGTTGTGGAACACGTAGCGGCGGCCGTCGCCGAACCCGCTGTCCGTGCCGGACTTGGCGAACGTGTTGCGATCGTCGTCGTCCGGCAGCCGCTCCGAAAGCTGGCGGCTGCGGTTGTACACGTTGCGGAAGATGTACGCCGGCCCGCGGTTCACCACAGTGGTCGCCACGCCTGTAGTCGTGTTGTCCATGTAGTTGCCCCAGATGCGGATGTTCATACCCCGCCCCTCGGCCTCGATCGCGTCGTCCCACGTTTGCGAGATCTTGTTGCCGTAGATGTCGCTGTCTTCGCGCGGGAATCCCTCGTCGGTGATGTTGTCCGACCCGCCGATGCCGTCGTTGAAGTAGTGACGATCCGTGCTGTAGACATCGTTGTAGCGGAAGACGTGGTTGCCGCCGCAGGTGTCGTAGCTGATCGCCTGCGGGCCGGCGGGGTGGCCCCACGACCAGCTGTTCGCGCCGTACCGCGGGTTGTGGATGGCGTTGCGTTGCACGATCGTGCGCACCACCGAGAGCACCAAGCGGCAGCGCACGCCCGCCTCCTCGTCGACACCGATGTCCCAGCCGGAGCTGTTGGTGTAGTTGTAGCGCCCCCAGCCGCTGATGTCGTTGTCCTCGATCACCACGTCGTGGCTGCCGGCGAGCAAATCGATCGCGTCGCGCTGCGCACCCTTGAGCGTCAGCCCGCGGATGATCACGTACGGCGCCGAGACGGTGATGTTGTTCATCGCGTTGTTCGCGACGTCAATCGTCGCCGAGTTTCCCGGAGCCGGCGTGTAGAGCACGTAGCCGCTCGGGCTTCCCCCTTGGGTGATGTTCAACGTCTGCGAGCTCGAGCTCACGAACACCGTCTGCGCGATCGGGAACTGCTCCGACCACGTGTTGGCGACCAGCCCCGCGATCGGCGTCTGGCCGGGCATGCCGAGCTGGATCTCGTAGCTCGTGTTAGGCGTCAACATCACCAGGCTGCCGCGGCACTCGCCGTTGCGATTATCGAACCACATGTTGAGGCCCCGCTTGAAGCTCGAGTCGCCCGCCTTGCGGTAGATCACTTCACAGCCGGCCAAGCCCGGATTCGAGGGGGGCGTCCAGTACAGGCTGAGCGACTCGAACGTCGCCACGGCCCTCGAGCCGCCGGAGGGCAGGGACGTCGTGGCCGGCGTCGGCGGCGTGCTGCCCCCGCCGGTCGTGCCGCCGCCTGTTGGGTCCGAGGCGTCGACCCAGGTGGTGCCGTCCCATGACCACCAACCGCCCGCGGCGTTCTGCTGGAAGATGGCGGAGCCATTCCAGTACAGCTTGACGACGTTCGCGCTGAATCCCGCCTTCGCGCCGTTGAGATAGACCACGCCCGCGTTCACCGTCCACACGCCCTTGCTCGCGTCCACGAGCTGAGCGGCCGGCGGGATGGAAGAGCCCGCGGCAGAAGTGCTGACCGTGGGGTCCGTGGCGTCGACCCAGGTGGTGCCGTCCCATGACCACCAACCGCCCGCGGAGTTCTGCTGGTAGATGGCGGAGCCGTTCCAGTAAAGCTGGACGACGTTCGCGCTGAATCCGGCCGTCGCGCCGTCGCGATAGACGACGCCTCCGTTCACCGTCCACACGGCTTGGTTCGCGTCGACGAGCTGAGCGGCCGGCGGAATGGAAGAGCCCGCGGGAGAGGTCTGCGCGAGCGCGGGACTTGCACGCAGGCCAACGAGGGCAACCGAGACGACGAGGAGGGCGCGGCGCAGGAAGGGGGGCATGTGTGCGTTCCTTCTTTTCCGGAAGTCATGTGGCGCTGACGGCGATTCGCGCTCGACCCACGGGCGAGCGGCAGTGCACGAGAAGGATGCGACAACGTGTGGCCGTTAACTGGTTCCGGCAACTGGACGGCGCTGCGTGGCCGGGGTGGCACACCTGCGCTACTGATTTCCACGCTCACCATATGGACGCCTGGACTATATCTATCGATTGTATGACGTCAAAGCGCCTCTTCATCACCATCCGACGCGGTTTTCCTCGTTCGACACGAAGCTCGGGGCTGAAGCGGAGCTGTTTCGGGATCTGCAGAACTGAGCGGTCCTCGGTGGCCGACACCGGCGGCTTCCTCCGCGCCTTGGTCTACGAGCAGGAAGGACGTCATCACTCGCGCGGAGGCAGAACGTCTGCTGGTGGAAGTCCGGGCGCCGGGCGCGCCCGATGCGAGCCACTTGCACTCCTTCTCCTTCCAGGCGCGTCCGCCTTCCGCACAGAAGACCAGCTCGCCTCCTGAGGTGCCGCTGCGCCTTGAGAGCCGGCAGAGCATCGCCCGCCCGGACGTCACTCGTGCGATGGCCACGGTCCACCTTCCACGCTGGCGGTGAGAGGGGCCGGGAGGGGCCTCGTGCCACAGGAGACCCGGCGTCTACGCAGCTGGCCAAAACGCCGCGCGAGAGCGACGACGATCCGTGCCCTTCATGCCTCGGCTGCACAATCGTTGGTGCACAAACTTGTTGCTTCAGTGCGCGGCCAGCTCCACCGAGCGGGCCATGAGAGACTTTGGTAGGTTCCTGAGGATGGCAGAGCGGGGGCCGAGTGCACAGAACGACGCTTATCCGACTTCTCCCTTCCCGACCTGCATCGCGCGCTCGAAGACGAGGCGCGCGCTGCGGCTGATGAGGAGGGCATGGACAGCACTCGCCTGTAGCTGAGGACGGGGACGGCATCACCGCGAT
>JBJMQJ010000417.1:0-3918 GCA_045802765.1 Myxococcales bacterium | reverse complement strand
GCCGTCCTCCACCACGTGCGCGAGCGCGGAGGCGTCCCGCAGGGGCAGGAGCTGAAAGACCTCTGCGCCTCGTTCCAGGAAGCGGTCTGCGACGCGCTCACGCTGCGGGCGATGCGCGCCGCGCGCGCTGCGCGCCTTCCAGCGCTGGTCGTGTGCGGCGGCGTGGCGGCGAACTCGCGCTTGCGCGCGCTCGCCGCCGAGAGGGCCGACGCGGAAGGCATCGCCCTCTACCTCCCGTCTCCCCGGCTGTGCACCGACAACGGGGCGATGATCGCGATGGCCGGAGCGCTCCGGCTCGCGCGCGGGGAGCGGGCGCCGGCGCGCCTCGCCGCGGACCCCGGGTGGCGGCTGTGAACCAGCGCCCCTCCGAGCTGCTGCGCCGGCACGGGCTCCGTCCCAAGAAGGAATGGGGCCAGAACTTCCTCGGCGATGCGCGCATCCTCGGCGCGCTCGCGGAGCTGACGGGGGCGAAAGCCGGGGACACGGTGATCGAGCTCGGCGCGGGCCTCGGTCACTTCACGCGCGCGCTGGCCGCGACCGGCGCGCGGGTGATCGCCGTCGAGCGCGATCGGGACCTCGTGCCGATCTTGCGGGCCGAGCTATCCGGAGTGGAGATCGCAGAGGCGGACGCCAAGTCGTTCGACCTCACCGCCGCGGCGCGCGGAGAGCGCATCGTGGTCTGCGGGAACCTCCCCTATCACCTCAGCTCGCCGATCCTCTTCCACCTCCTCGACCACCGCGTTTCCGTGCGGCGCGCGGTGCTGCTCTTGCAGCGCGAGGTGGCCGAGCGGGTCGCCGCTCCGCCGGGCGGGCGCGACTACGGCGTCCTCTCCGTCCTCGTGCAGCTGGTTGCGGATGCGCGCATCGGGCTGCACGTCGATCGCCGCGCGTTCACGCCGCCGCCGGACGTCGAGTCGAGCGCGCTGGTGCTGGACTTCCTTTCCAGCCCGCGCGCCGAGGTACGCGACGAGCGCCGCTTCCGCGTGCTGGTCAAGGCCGCGTTCATGCACCGCCGCAAGACGCTCTGGAACGCCTTGAAAGGAATGCCCGGGGCGCGCGAGGCGCTCGAACGCGCGCGGATCGATCCGAAGCGCCGCGGCGAGACCCTCTCGGTCGCCGAGTTCGCTTCCGTGGAGCGCGAGCTGCCATGACGTCGTGCGCGGGCGGACCGCTCCAGCTCCTGTACGAGCGCGGCGGGCTGCCCCCGTTCGACCTGCCCGAGGCGCTGCGCGCATGCTACGGAGGCGGCTTCGGGCTCCCCGAACGCTGCGTCTACGCGAACTTCGTCGCTTCGGTCGACGGCGTCGTCGCCCTGCGGACCGACGAAGAATCAGGGCACATCATCAGCGGCGGGAGCGAGGCGGACAGGTTCGTGATGGGCCTCTTGCGCGCCTGCGCCGACGCGGTGCTGCTCGGAGCCGGCACCTTCCGCAAGGGCGGCGGGCATCTCTGGCGCGCTGGCCACATTTATCCCCCGGCCGCGCCGCTCTTCGCCGAGCTGCGGCGACGCCTGGGCCTGCGGGAACACCCGCCGCTGGTCGTGGTGACCGCCACCGGGCAGATCGATCCGGCGCAGCCGGCGTTGCGCGATGCCGTGGTGGTGACCACGCCCGCGGGCGAGGCGCGCCTGCGGGGCCGTTTGCCTCCGACCACCCGCGTGGAATCGGGACCGATCCGGTTGGGGCCGCTCCTCGAGAAGCTCCGTGCCGAGGGCCATCGCCGGATCCTCACCGAAGGCGGACCGTCGCTCGCCTCGCAGCTCGCCGCGGAAGGGTTGCTCGACGAGCTGTTCCTGACGCGGTCGCCGGCCCTGTTCGGCCGACTCGAGGCGGATGGGCGCAAGGGGCTCATCGACGGAGTGGATCTCGGCGGGCGCGGAGTCGACCTGCTCGACGTGCGCAGGCACGAGTCCTACCTCTTCCTGCGCTACGCCCTGCGCCGCTGACCCGACTGGCCGCTCCGTCTGGCGGAACGCATGCCATGACGTCCGCGCTGGGAAACGACAGCGCCATCGATCTGGCGGCGGCTAGATTTGCGTGCGCAGGTGGAAGGACTTTCGGCGGGTCAGGGAGAAAAACCCGTACCGGGAGAGTGAGTTGCCCTTGCCGCTGTCCTTCACGCCCGTCCACGGGAGCGCGGGGTCGAGGTAGTCGCAGCGGTTCATGAAGAAGGTGCCGGTCTCGATCTGCGCGCCGATCCGCAAGGCGCGCTCCTGGTCGCGTGTCCAGATGGCCGCGGTGAGCCCGTACGGGCTGTCGTTCATCAGGCGCACGGCCTCGTCGTCGTCCGCCACCTTGGCGACTCCCACGATCGGACCGAACGACTCCTCGACCATCAGCCCGTGCATCTGGTGCGTGGCGTCGGCGACGAGGCACGGATCGAAGAAGCGGCCCTTGCCGCCCACGCTAGCGGCCTTGCCGCCGCAGAGCACGCGGCCACCTTTCGCGCGCGCTTCTTCAACCTGGGCCTCGAGCTTCTCGGGCGCGCCAGGCTGCGCCATCGGCCCCAGCGTGGTGGCGGGATCCATCGGGTCGCCCATGCGCAGCTTGCGCACCTCCGCCAGCGCTCCTTCGACGAATCGATCGTAGAGGCTCTTGTGCACGTAGATCCGCTCGATCCCGCAGCAGCTCTGGCCAGCGTTGTAGAACGCCCCGTCGACGAGGTTCGCGACGGCGTGCTCGAGGTCGGCGTCGGGAGCCACGTAGGCGGGATCCTTGCCGCCGAGCTCCAGCCCGGCGTCGATGAATCGCTGGCTGGCCTCGCGATATACCTCGTGGCCGCCGCGCACCGACCCCGTGAAGCTGACGTAGCCGATCTCGGGGCGCGCGATGATGCGGGCGCACCCTTCGTGGTCGGCATGCACCGCGGTGACCAACCCCTCCGGCGCGCCGGCGGCGGCGAAGGCGCGCTCGAACGCCTCGCCGCAGAGCGCGGTGCGCATGGCGTGCTTGATGAGGACCGCGTCGCCCGCCAGCACGGCGGGGACGACCACGTTGACCGTGATGAGCAACGGATAGTTCCAGGCGCTGATGTCCAGGACCACGCCGACGGGCTCATGGCGGATGAAGCGCGTGAACCCCGGCATCGCCGGCAGCCGCTCGTCGGCGAGCGCGGCCTCGGCGATGGACATCATGTGCCGCGCGCGCACGAGCGTCGTCTTCACCTCGCCCCGCGCCTGCGAGAGCGGCTTGCCCATCTGGTGCGTGATCTCCGCCGCGATCCGCTCGCCGTCCCGCTCGAACGCCGCGCAGAACCGTTCGCACAAAGCTACCCTCTCGGGGACCGTGCTGCGCGCCCAGGCGCGCTGCGCGCGGGAAGCGCGCGCCAGGACGGATTCGATCTCGCCGGGCGCCAGGAACCTGCGCTCGGCCGCGACCTCGCCGCTGTACGGATCGTCGATGCGGAAGCTCTTCGCCATGCCGCGATCCTGCGTCCTGCCCGGCCCGCGCGCAAATCGAAGGCCGCTGTGATGTCAAGCCTCGCAACGAGCGCGGGCTTGTGCTTGACTGCGCCCCCCGATGGAACGGCTCAAGCACCGGTACATCGTGATCGAGGGTCCGATCGGCGTCGGGAAGACGACGCTGGCGCGCGCGCTGTGCAAGCGTTTCCGCGCCCGTGGCCTGTACGAGATCGTGGAGGAGAATCCGTTCCTGTCCAGCTTCTACCAGGACCGCCAGAAGTACGCGTTCCAGACCCAGCTCTTCTTCCTGCTCTCCCGCTTCAAGCAGCAGCAGGATCTGTTCCAGCAGGAGCTGTTCAGCAGCGTGACCATCTCGGACTACCTGTTCGCCAAGGACCGGATCTTCGCCTCGATCACGCTCGATCCCAACGAGCTTTCCCTCTACGAGCGCGTCTACGAGCACCTCGGGCCGCGCGTCTTGAAGCCGGACCTGGTCATCTACCTGCAGGCCCGCCTCG
>JBJMQJ010000416.1:0-16628 GCA_045802765.1 Myxococcales bacterium | reverse complement strand
TACGTGCCGGAGTTCCGGGTCAAGCAGGACGTCATCCCGGGACGGTACTCGCAAGTCTGGTTCCAGGCGGTGGAGCCGGGACGCTTCCAGATCCTCTGCGCCGAGTACTGCGGAGCGGGGCATTCGATCATGCGGGGCGAAGTGATCGTGCTCAAGGCCGAGGAATACGAGGACTGGGTGAGCGCCCAGCACCGCGGCCTGGCCACCAAGCAGGACGGTCCGCCCACCGCGCTCGACTTCGCGCCGCCGCTCGGCAACCTCGTCGACCAGGGAAGGCGCATCGCGCAGGATCAGGGCTGCGTGAAGTGCCACAGCGTCGACGGCTCGCAGCACATCGGCCCCACCTGGCTCGATCTCTACGGCCGCCGCGAGAAGCTGAGCGATGGGCGCGTCGTCACCGTCGACGAAGGGTACATCACCGAATCGATGATGGACCCGTTCGCGAAGATCGTCGACGGGTTCAAGCCGGTGATGCCCAGCTTCGCCAACAAGCTGGCTGGCCCGGAAGTGGCCGCCATCGTCGAGTACATCAAGTCCCTGCAGAGCGACGCCGTCCGCACGGGACCGTCGGAGGGTCCGGCCTATGCGCCAGTCCGAGGAAGATAGGGAGATGCTCGGCGCGCCGCCGGGCCACGACTCCTATCTCAACGACGGCACCACGGTGATGAGCTGGCTCAACACGCGCGACCACAAGCGCGTGGGCGTGATGTTCCTCGTCGCGGTGGTGTTCTTCTTCTTCCTCGGCGGCATCTTCGCGCTCGCCATCCGCATGAAGCTCCTCTACCCGGGGCCGTTCATGATGGACGCGCTGACGTACAACCGCCTCTTCACGCTCCACGGCGTGACGATGATCTTCCTCTTCATGATCCCGGCCATCCCCTCGGCGTTCGGCAATTTCGTGCTGCCGTTGATGATCGGCGCGCGCGACGTGGCTTTCCCGCGCTTGAACCTGGCCTCCTTCTACGTCTACCTGGGTGGTGCGGTCCTGGCGATCTGGGCGATGGTCCACGGCGGGACGGACACCGGCTGGACCTTCTACACGCCTTACAGCACGACGACGCCGACGATGCTGTTCCCGCTGCTGCTCGGCGTGTTCGTCCTCGGGTTCTCCTCGATCATGACGGGGATCAACTTCATCGTCACGGTGCACACGCTGCGGGCGCCGGGCGTGGGCTGGATGCGCCTGCCACTCTTCGTCTGGAGCATCTACGCGACCAGCATCATCCAGGTGCTCGCGACGCCTGTCCTCGGTCTCACCGTCCTGTTGGTGGCGCTCGAGCGGGTCCTGCAGTTCGGCATCTTCGACCCCGCGCGCGGCGGCGATCCGGTGCTCTTCCAGCACTTCTTCTGGTTCTACTCGCACCCCGCGGTCTACATCATGGTGCTGCCCGGGATGGCGGTGATCAGCGAGTGCGTGGCGACGTTCTCGCGCAAGAACCCGTTCGGCTACAAGGCGATCGCCTATTCCTCCCTGGGCATCGCCTTCGTCGGGTTCTTCACCTGGGGACACCATCTCTTCGTCGCGGGCCAGTCGGTCTTCGACAACGGCGTGTTCGGCGTCCTCTCCATGTTCGTGGGGATCTTCACCGCCATCAAGGTGTTCAACTGGATCGGGACCATGTACCGCGGGGCGATCAGCTTCAAGACGCCGTTCGCGTACATCTGCGGCTTCCTCTTCTTCCTCGTCTTCGGCGGGATGACGGGGGTCGCGCTCGCCACCGTGGCGCTCGACGTGCATTGGCACGACACCTACTTCATCGTCGCGCACTTCCACTTCATCATGGTCGGCGCGGTCATCATGGCCTTCCTCGCCGGTCTCCATTACTGGTTCCCGAAGATGTTCGGCCGCACCTACCACGAGGGATGGGGGCTGGTCGCCGCGTCCCTCATCATCCTCGGGTTCAACGCCACGTTCATCCCCCAGTTCCTCCTCGGCAACAACGGGATGCCGCGCCGCTACTACCAGTACCCGGAGCACTTCCAGGCGTTGAACGTCGCCTCGACGGCCGGCGCCACGCTCCTGGGATTCGGCTTCGTCATCATCTTCATCTACCTGGCCATCGCGCTGCGCTGGGGCCCGCGCTGCGAGCGGAACCCGTGGCAATCGAAAGGGTTCGAGTGGCTGACGGCCTCGCCGCCGCCCACGCACAACTTCGACCGGATCCCGCACATCACGCAGGACCCGCACGATTACCGGACGCATGCGCCCAGCGGTGTCTACGCCGATGTCTGAAGCCGCCGCGCTCCCGCCAGGAGAGCACCCGGCCCACGGAGCCGATCCGCACCTGGCGCACCACTTCTCCAGCCTGGAGAGGCAGGTCGACGCTTCGCGGCTGGGCATGTGGCTGTTCCTCTGCACCGAGGTGCTGCTCTTCGCCGGGTTGTTCGTCGGCTACTCGGTGTACCGGTACTCGTTCCCCATCGCGTTCGCGGCTTCGTCGCGCGCCAGCGAGATCTGGGCGGGCACGCTGAACACGGTCGTGCTCATCACCAGCTCGCTGACGGTGGCGCTCGCCATCCACTTCGTCCGCAGCGGGCGGCAGCGCGCGGCGGTGGTGTGCCTTCTCGTCACGCTCGTTTTCGCGCTGGCCTTCCTCGGCATCAAGGCCATCGAGTACACGGCGCACTTCCACGAGCACCAGCTGCCCG
This sequence comes from Myxococcales bacterium, assembly GCA_045802765.1. Classification (GTDB taxonomy): domain Bacteria; phylum Myxococcota; class Myxococcia; order Myxococcales; family 40CM-4-68-19; genus VBKO01. The sequence goes on along the minus strand of JBJMQJ010000416.1, from coordinate 13,979 downwards.
GCCGCTACTACCGCTTCGAGGGGGTGCGCTTGCCGGGCGCGTCGATGTACTGGACCCTCTACTTCCTCATGACGGGCCTGCACGGCCTGCACGTGCTCATCGGCATGAGCGTGCTGGGCGTGATCGCCTGGCGGACCTCGCGCGGGTACTACAGCCCGCACTACTACGTCGGGATCGAGCTGGCCGGCCTGTACTGGCACCTGGTCGATCTGATCTGGATTTTCCTCTTTCCACTGCTCTACCTGATCTAGGAGGACCTCGAGCCGTGGCCCAGAACGGCGAGCACCACTCCGCCCTGCCTTACGTCCTCGTCTGGGTGGCGCTGCTCATCCTTACCGTCACGACGTACGTGACGGGCCGCATGCACCTGGGCACCTGGGCGCTGCCGCTCGCACTGATCATTGCCGTGACCAAGTCGCTCCTCGTCATCCTCTTTTTCATGCACCTGTGGGAGCAGAAGGGCGCGAACCGGATCGTGATCGCGACCTCCTTCGTATTCGTGGCGCTGATCGTCTCGCTGACGGTCGCCGACGTGGCCACCCGGTTCCCCCTCGCCACTCCGGCCGGCGCTCCCTTCGGCACCGACGTCCCGGCCCAGGTCGAGGAGCCCGCCCCGGAATATGAGCCCCCCGCCGGCAAGATCGGCGAGCCTCCGCGCAGCGTGCCCGAACCGAAGTGAATCCATGCTGATGACCCGCAAGTTCGGCCGTCCGAGCGGTTCGTTGCTCTCGGGTGAGGTTTCGGCGCGGACACTACTCGATCCCGATTACTGCGCGTCGCTCCACGCCGATGGCGCAGCTCGGACGACCCCGAGGCGGAGTTGGCGTTCCACACCGGCTTGGCCCATCCCCATCCCGTTGGGACAGCCAAGTCTGAGTCATGAGCCGTATTACGGGTGATGGGTGGGAGCGTCGGGAGACTCGACCGCCTTCTTGCCGATGTCTTCGCGGCTGGGGCCGTCGTCGGCGAGGTTGCCGACGCCGAACCGGCGCTCGGCCTCGGCGAAATCGCGAAGCGCTTCCTCGTAGGACCCATACCGATCCTTGGGCAGCGACTTGAGGAAGTTGATCACCTCGACGGGCGCTTCGTTGTCCGCGGCGGTCTGCACGATGTCGTCGCGCGTGGCGGGATAGTCGACCGCCTGGAGATGCGGTGCGGGGCTGCGGGCGGGGTTCTCTCCGATACCTCTGGCCATGTCCGGAGCGTACGCATCCCGGTGCACGCGGGCCAGCGGCGGTGCGAGGCGCCGGGCTGTCAGCTCGGTGGCAGAGCCCGCCGGGCGCCCGGCCGGACGTCCGGGCCAGAGGAATCCACCTCGCCCGCTCGCCGCACGTCACGGAGAAGAGGAAGCTGAGCATCCGCGAGGGGCGGACTCGCCGTGGAGCCGTTCGCGCCCACTGCTCAGTAGGTCCGGCCGTCCCGGATCCGGGAATGCGCCGTCCCAGGGTCGGGCGGGCGCCGCCGTCCGCTCCGACCGAAGGGCCGCTGGCACGGCTCCTGCCTCGGGTCGCCGCATGGACGGATTCCTTCTCGACCTCCGCTACGCGTTCCGCTCCCTGCGGCAGAGCCCCGGATTCGCGCTGGCGACCGTGCTCACGCTGGCCCTCGGCATCGGAGCGAACACGTTGCTCTTCACCGTGATCAGCTTCGTGCTCCTCCGCCCGGCCCCGTTCGTGAGCCCCGACCGGTTGATGCTCGTCACCGAGCGGCAGACCGTCCTTCCCGACCTGTCGGTCGCCTATCCGAATTTCACCGACTGGCGAGCGCAGGCGGACAAGCACTTCACGCACTTCGCCGCCACCCGCCGGGACAGCTTCAGCCTCGCCGGGAACGGCGAGCCGGAGCAGCTCAAGGCCCGCATGGTTTCGGCCGACCTCTTTCCGGCCCTGGGGGTGGCCCCCGCCGTCGGACGCTCCTTCCGTGCCGAGGAGGACGTGCCCGGAGGGCCGCGCACGGCCGTGATCTCCTGGGAGCTGTGGCAGCGCCGGTTCGGCGGCGACCGCGGCCTCCTCGGACGGTCGATCGACCTGAGCGGCAAACCGTACGAGGTGATCGGCGTGCTTCCGCCGGGGTTCCGGCTGTTCAGGGCCGCCGATCTCTACGTCCCCATCGGGCTGTGGAAGGACGCATTTCCCGAGCGCGGATCGCACCCCGGCATCTCCGTCATCGGCCGCTTGCGACCCGGAGTCACCCGCGAGCAAGCGACCGCGGCGCTGGATGCCGTCGCCGAGCGGCTCGAAAAGGAACACCCGCAGAGCAATACCGGCAGCCGCGTGAACGTCAAACCACTGGGCGAGGCCCTCATCGGCGACGCGCGCACGCCGCTCCTCGTCCTCTGGGGCGCGGTCGCGTTCGTGCTGCTCATCGCGGGCGCCAACGTCGCGAATCTGATGTTGGCGCGCGCGTCGGCGCGGCAGCAGGAGATCGCGGTGCGGCTGGCCATGGGCGCCAGCCGCTCGAGGCTGGTGCGCCACCTCCTCACCGAGGCCGCCGTCCTCGCCCTGCTCGGAGGCACGGTGGGCGTGCTGCTCGCCGTCTGGGGAATGGGCCTCTTGCGGCCGCTGGTGCCGGCGACCATTCCCCGCGCGGGCGATCTCCGCATCGACGGCGTCGCGCTTGCCTTCACGCTCGGGCTGTCGCTCGTAGCCGCCGCCTTGTTCGGGCTCTTCCCGGCGCTGCGCGCCTCGTCGCTCGATCTGCACTCCTTCCTCAAGGAGGGCCGCACGCTGGTCGGGCGCGGCCGAGGGCGCCTCCGCAACGGTCTCGTGGTGGCGGAGGTGGCGCTCGCGCTGGTCCTCTTGATCGGCGCCGGCCTCCTGGTGCGCAGCTTCGCGCGGCTCACGCGCGTGCAGCCCGGATTCGATCCCACGCACGTGCTCACCCTTTCCATGACACTGCCCCCGTCGCGGTACGGCACGCCCGACGCGCTCATCCGCTTCGCCGGCGAGCTGCGCGAGCGCGCCGGCGCGCTCCCCGGCGTCGTCGCGGCGGCGGTCACCAACGGGCTCCCGATGGGCGACGTGATCGGACAGTCCGTCTGGCCCGAGGGACGGCCGCGCAACGGGCCGGAGGTCCGTGACGAGGCTGCCCAGTACTCGACCACCCCGGGCTACCTCGAGGCGATGCGAATCCCGCTGCTCGCCGGCCGCTTCTTCACCGACGCTGACGGGGAGAAGGTCTGCGTCATCGACGAGGCATTCGCGCGCAAGGTGTTCCCCGGCCAGGATCCGGTCGGACAGCGATTGACGGACGAGGAAAAGGACGTGCCCGGGAACGGTCCGGTGATCATCGGCGTCGCCGGGCACGTGCAGCAGTCGAGCCTCGACGGCAAGGGGCCGTACCAGATTGCGTTCTACGCGCCCTACCGTTCGCTCGCGCGGACCTCGCCTCTCTTCGCCGCCACGATGACGCTGGTCGTCCGCTCCAAGGCAGACCCCCGCCTGCTCGAGCCCGAGCTGCGCAACGTGCTTCGCTCGATCGATCCGCAGCAGCCGATCTCCGCCGTGCAGACCATGGAGGAAGCCGTGTCGCAGTCGCTCGGCGATCGCCGCTTCAGCCTGTCCCTCCTGGGAGCGTTCGCCGGCCTCGCGCTCGCGCTTGCGCTGGTGGGCATCTACGGCGTGATGTCCTATTCGGTGGCGCAGCGGACGCGCGAGATCGGCATCCGGATGGCGCTCGGCGCCGCGCACGGCCGCGTGCTCGGCCTGGTCGTCGGTCAGGGCCTGCGCCTGGCGGGACTGGGCCTCGCCATCGGGATCGGCTGCGCGCTGGCGCTCTCCGGGGTGCTGCGGACGTTGCTCTTCGGCGTTACCGCCACGGACCCCGTCACGTACGCGGCGGTCGCCGCGGCGCTGGGAGCGGTGGCCCTCGGCGCGTGCTGGCTGCCAGCCAGGCGGGCTGCCCGGGTCGACCCCGCGGTCGCGCTCCGGGCGGAATAGCCGTATAGGGAGAGCGGATTGGGCAACTCCCGGCTCACCGCACGGATCCCGGCCTGCCGAACGTCCCCCTTCTCGCTCCCCGGCCACCTCGGATAGGATTCCGGCCGGGAGGTCCCACCATGCATCGACTTCGCGTCGCCCTCGCGGGGCTCGCGCTCTCCGCCTGCGCCACCGTCTCGGAGCGGCCCGCCCCGGTCGAGGCGCCCGTCTCTCGCGGCAGGCAGATCGCTGCGCAAGGCGCGGCGCAGGCGCCGGCAGCGCACCGCTACAAGACGAAGATCGCCATCGCCCGCTTCACCAACGAGAGCAACTACGGGCGCTCGCTGCTCACCGACCAGGACCTGGACCGCATCGGCAAGCAGGCGGGCGACATGCTCATGTCGCGCCTGGTCCTCTCCGGGAAGTTCCTGGTGCTGGAGCGTGCCGACGCGGCGAAGCTGGAGCGCGAGCAGAAGCTGTCGGGCGGATCGATGATTGGCGCCGACACCGTCATCGCGGGCTCGGTCACCGAATTCGGCCGCTCGGTCGGAGGCAAGAGCGGCTTCTTGAGCAGCACCAAGCTGCAGCTGGCGAAGGCCAAGGTCGACATCCGGCTGGTCGACGTGAAGACGGGCCTCGCATACTTCTCCGCGAACGGCTCCGGCGAGGCGAGCACCGAAAGCGGCGAGATCGCGGGCTTCGGCAGCCGCGCGGAATACGACGCGACGCTCAACGACCGCGCGATCGCCGCCGCCATCTCCGACGTCGTCGATCGACTGGTCGACAAGCTGTACGACCGTCCCTGGCGCACCGACATCCTCGAGGTGCGCGGCGCGCAGCTCTTCATCGCCGGAGGCGAACGCCAGGGCCTCAGGCCCGGAGACACGCTCGCGGTCCTCCAGGCGACCGGGACCGCCAAGAGCAAGCAGTCCGGTTTCGAGATCGCGCTGCCGCCGCGCCAGGTGGCGACGGTGCGGGTCGTCAGCTTGTTCGGCGACAGCGAAACCAACGAGGGCTCCGTCTGCGAGGTGACCTCCGGCACCGTGGATCCCGGCGCGCTCGCGACGCTCTACGTGGCCGAGTCGGCCCGCGGAGGTACGCCATGAAACGCCTCTTCCTCGCCGCCGCGGTGGCGGTCGCCTCTTGCGCGATGCCGTCCACCACCGTGCGCACGACCGACAGCCGCCCGAGCCTCGCCGTCGAGGGCGCGCCGCGCGGATCGCAGCTCTTCGTCGACGGGAACTCGGTCGGCGACGCCGGCGCGTACGACGGCCAGCCCGCGGTGCTGCTGGTCGAACCGGGAACGCACGTGGTGGACGTGCGCGACAGGTCCGGCAAGGTGCTCTTCCGGCAGACCGTCTTCGTCGAGAGCGAGACGAAGACCATCCAGGTGCGCTGACCATGCGTCGCATACACGTGCTCGGCGCCCTCGCGGCCCTGGCCGGACTCGCGCCCTTGGGATGCGCGCAGAACACCATGTACCGATGGGGCGGATACGACCAGGCGCTCTACGACCACTACAAGAACCCGCAGAAGCGCGACGAGTTCGTCGCCAAGCTGTCGGGCATCATCCAGGAGGCGGAGGCGAAGGGAGGGTTGGTGCCGCCCGGGTGCTACGCCGAGTACGGCTGGGCCCTCTATGAGGAAGGCCGCGCCACCGAGGCGGTGGCGTACTTCGAAAAGGAAAGCAAGCAGTGGCCCGAGTCGCGGCCGCTGATGGACAAGCTGATCCGCAACGCGGCAAGGGCCAAGTCCCCGGCCCCCGGCGCGGTGCCGGCCTCCGCCGTCGGGGAGGAGAAGAAATGAAGCGCATCGCGCTAATCGCCGCGCTCGCCGCCGCCTGCGCGCAACCTGCGAAGAAGGACTACTCCAAGCTCGTCTCCTCGAATCCTCGCGGGCTGCTGGTCGTGCCGGTCGTCAACAAGAGCGTCGACGTCGACGCGGCGGACTACTTCCTCTCCACGCTCTCGGTTCCGCTCGCCGAGCGCGGGTACTACGTCTTTCCCGTCAACCTGGTGAAGCGGATGCTGGAGGACGACGGGCTGTCCGACGCGGCGCTCGTGCACGGCACCGACCCGGCGCGGCTCTGCGCGCTGTTCGGAGCGGACGCCGTCCTCTTCGTCACCATCGAGCAATGGACGGCGAAGTACATGCTCCTCACCACGCAAGTGACGGTGGAGTTCGACTACGTGCTCAAGGACGGGCGGACGGGCGAGGAGCTGTGGAGGGACCACCAGACCGGCGTGTATGCTTCCGACAGCGGCGGCGGCGGGCTTGCCGGCGCCATCGCAGCGGCCATCGTCGCGAAGGCGGCGCCGAATTACATGCCGCTTGCGAGGGAGGCGAACTCCCGCGCCATGGCATATCCCGGCCCGGGGTTTCCCTCCGGGCCATACCGCGCGGAGTACCGGAAGGACTTGCCGCCTCCGGCCGCAGCCAACCCCGCCCCGCCACCGCCCGCGCCGAAGTAGCGTCCGCGCTTCGGGGCGGTTCGGGGGACACCATACATAACTGCCGTGCCTGGCACGCGGTTGCGTATGGTGTCCCCGTTTCAGCGAGATTGGCATCCGCATGGCGTCGGCGTGCGGCCGGCGTCGACCCGGTCATTGCGCTGCGCGCCGAGTGACTGTCCGGTTCTGGGATCGGAGGATCCCAGGGACGGGCGGAATCTGCCCCAGGATGGCGTTTCAGCGCCGTTTGCGCCCCTTCACACCCTGGCACGAACTTCGCTCTTTGACCGCCCGATGCAGGCGAACGAGCAGATTGCGGGTAGATCCCCGGGCAGCGTGGTGGACATCCCGCGCAAGAAGGTCCCGAAGACGAAGCGCAACGTAGCGCTCGCGGCGGGAGCCGTTCTCGCCATCGTGGCGATCACGGTGGCGCTCTCACGCCTCAAGGCGGCGGCGCCCACCGTGGACCGCGGCGCCGTGTGGACCGACACGGTCAAACGCGGCGCGATGCTGCGGCAGGTGAAGGGGCCCGGCACGCTCGTCCCCGAGCAGATCCGCTGGATCACCGCGGACACCGCGGGACGCGTCGAGCGGTTGCCGCTGCGCCCCGGCGCGAAGGTCGAGCCCGGCACCGTCCTGCTCGAGCTGTCCAATCCCGACGTGATGCTGCAGGAGCTCGACGCCGAGCGGCAGCTCGCGCAAGCGTCGGTGGACCTGATCAACCTGCGCACCACGCTGCACACCCAGGCGCTGGCCCAGCGCTCGACCATGGCCACCCTGCGGACCGACGCGCAGGACGCGAAGCGCAAGGCGGACGCGATCCGCGACTTGAAAGGCGTGGTCTCCGACATCGAGCTCAAGCAGCAGCTCGACAGGGCCGACGAGCTGTCGCGGCGCACGGAGATCGAGGAGCAGCGCCTCGGCGTCATGCAGGGCAGCCTGCGCGACCAGGTGCGCGCCCAGGAGGCGCAGATCGAGCGTCTCAAGGCGGTGGTGGCCTTCCGGCAGAAGCAGGTCGAATCGATGAAGGTGAAGTCCATCGACGAGGGCGTGCTGAGCGAGCTGCCGCTGGAGCTGGGGCAGTGGGTCACGCCCGGCGCGCTGCTCGCCAAGGTGGTGAAGCCGGAGCGCCTCAAGGCCATCGTCCGCATCCCCGAGACGCAGGCGCGCGACGTGGCCCTTCAGCAGAAGGCGGAGATCGACACGCGCAACGGCGTGGTGCAGGGCAAGGTGGCGCGCATCGCGCCGTCGGCCGCGCAGGGATCGGTCGAGGTGGAGGTGTCGCTTCCCGCCGAGCTGCCCAAGGGCGCCCGGCCCGACCTGACCGTCGAGGGCACCATCGAGCTGGAGAAGCTCAACGACGTCCTCTACGTCGGCCGCCCGGCCGGCGCGCAGCCCGATGCTACCGTCGAGCTGTTCAAATTGACGAAAGACGGCGACCTGGCCGTTCGTACCAAGGTTCGCCTGGGCCGCAGCTCGGTCAGCACCATCGAGGTGCGCGACGGCCTTGCGGAGGGGGACGGCGTCGTCCTCTCCGACATGACCCAGTACGACAACGCCGAACGTGTGAGGCTGCGCTGAATGGAGACGACCCAGACCCCCGCCATGCCCGGACCGCAGCTCGTCTCGGGACCCGCCCCGACGCTGCTCGAGCTGCAGGGCATCCGGAAGGTGTTCCTCACCGACGAGGTGGAGACGCACGCGCTGTCCGACGTGCACCTCGCCGTGAAGAAGGGCGAGTGGCTCGCCATCGTCGGACCTTCGGGATCCGGCAAGACCACCTTGCTCGCCCTGCTGGGGCTCCTCGACACGCCCAGCGCCGGCACCTTCCTGCTCGACGGCAAGCCGGTGCAGGATCTCTCCCCCGCCGACCGGGCGCACGTGCGCAACAAGCACATCGGGTTCATCTTCCAGAGCTTCAACCTGATCGGCGATCTCACCGTCTTCGAGAACGTGGAGCTGCCGCTCACCTACCGCGGCATGGCGCCCGACGAGCGCAAGAAGCGCGTCGAGCAGGCGCTGGAGCGCGTCGGCATGTCGCACCGGGCGCGGCACATGCCCGGCCAGCTCTCCGGCGGCCAGCAGCAGCGCGTCGCCGTTGCGCGCGCCGTCGCCGGCGACCCGCTCATCCTGCTCGCCGACGAGCCGACCGGGAACCTCGACTCGAAGAACGGCCAGGCGGTGATGAAGCTCCTGCGCGAGCTGCACCAGTCGGGGTCGACCTTGATCATGGTGACGCACGACCCCGCCTACGCGCGGCTCGCCTCGCGCGAGGTGACGCTCTTCGACGGGCGCATCGTCGACGAGTCCAGCTCGCCGGCGGGCGAGGGGGCGCTTTCGCCTTCTGCCTGAATGCCTGCATGACCGCCGCGATGTGAAGAACACAGGGCCGCCCCATCTGCGGCCACTGGAGGAGGCCCCATGGATGCGGTGCTGCGCGACCTCCGCTACGCGGTCCGGATGCTCGTGCGCACGCCCGGGGTGACGGCCGCGGCCGTGCTCGCGCTGGCATTGGGGATCGGCGCGACCACCGGGATCTTCAGCGTGGTGCACGCGGTCTTGCTGCGCTCGTTGGGATGGGGCGAGGAGAGCCGCCTCGTCGCGGTGCGCGGCAATTTCGAGGGCCAGAACCTCATCGGCATCTGGGTCTCGGTCCCCGAGTACAAAGACCTGCGCACCGCAGGCTTCCTGCAGCCGGTCGGGGTGTATGCCGGATATACGGCGGCGTTCCAAGGGCCGGACCGCGCCGAGCGCGTCTCGGTCGGGTACGCGACGGGAACCTTCTTCGACGCGCTCGGCGTCCGCCCCGTCTACGGACGCAACTTCGCCGAGGAGGAGGACGTGAAGGGGCGCGACGACGTGGCGCTCCTCTCCTGGGCGGCGTGGCAGAAGCGCTTCGGCTCGGACCCCTCGGTGGTGGGCAAGACCGTGACGATCGGAGGACTCCCCCGCACGGTCATCGGCATCCTGCCTGCGGCGTTCCATTGGGAGCAGCCGCACGAGTTCTACCTGCCGTTCGGATTCACCCCGGAGCAGTTGCAAGAGCGCGGCTCGCGCTCTCTCGACGCCGTGGCACGGCTCGCGCCCGGCGTCTCGCTGCAGGCCGCCTCGCGCCGCCTCGAAGACTTTTCCGCGGAGGTCCGCAAGGCGCACCCGGACAACTACCCGGACGCGGTGCGCTGGCGCCTGACCTTGACGCCGCTGCGCGACCGTTTCGTCGGCTCCGCGCGCCAGCCGCTCCTCGTGCTGCTCGGGGCGGTGCTGCTGGTGCTGCTCATCGCCTGCGCGAATGTCGCAAATCTCATGCTGGCGCGCGGCGCCGCCCGCAGCCGCGAGATCGCCGTCCGCACCGCGCTCGGGGCGTCGCGCTCGCGGCTCGTCCGCCAGCTCCTCACCGAGAGCGCGCTCCTGGCGTTGGCCGGCACCGTGGGCGGCGTGCTGCTCTCCGTGTGGTCGCTGGACCTGCTGCTCGCCGCCGCGCCCGAAGGAATCCGCCACCTCGCCGACGTGCGCCTCGACCGCGCCGTCCTCGCCTTCGCCGCCGCGCTCACCGCGCTGACGACCGTGCTGTTCGGTCTGATTCCGGCGCTGCACGCGACGCGGAGCAACCTCGTCGACGCGCTCAAGGACGGAGGACAGGGCAGCGCGGGACCCTCGCGCGGCCGCCTGCGTCGAGGCCTGGTGGTGGGACAGTTCGCGTTGTCGCTGATGCTGCTCGCCGGCGCCGGGCTCCTGCTGCGCAGCTTCGCCGAGGTGCTCCGGGTACGCCCCGGCTTCGACGCCGGCGTCCTGGCCGCGCAGGTGACGCTCGGCGGAAGCCAGTACGAGGACCGCGCGGCGCAGCAGCGCTACTGGACCGACGTGGTGCGCCGGATCGCCGCGATCCCCGGCGTGGAGAGCGCCGGCGCGATCAGCGAGCCGCCGCTCGAAGGGCGCGGCGACTGGAGCTACCACATCGAGGGATACGAGGCGAAGCCGGGAGAGTTCCCCGACGACGAGCTCCGGCAGGCGACGCCCGGGTATTTCCGGACGATGCGCATCCACGTCGGCGGCCGCGAGTTCAGCGACGGCGACGACGAGAGGGCGCCGCTCGTCCTGCTCGTCAACGAAGCGTGGGTGCGGCGCTTCTTTCCCGGGGAGGACGTGATCGGACGCCAGATCCGTCTCGGCAACCACAAGGGCAAGCCCCGCTCGATCGTGGGAGTCGTCGGTGACTCGCACGATCTCGGGCTGGACGGTCCCACGCCCCCGATGCTGTTCCTCCCCCAGGCGCAGCTCGCCAGTTCCCGCATGACCCTGATGGTGCGCTCGGCCGGAGGGCGGCCGGGAACGCTCCAGCAACCGGTCCAGGCGGCCCTGGCGGAGATCGACCGCGGGCAACCGCCCGATTGGATCGCTCCCTTCGAAGAGAGGATCGCGGGAGCGCTGGCTCCGCGCCGCTTCCCGCTGCAGCTGCTCGGCGCCTTCGCCGCGCTGGCGCTGGCGCTCTCGGCGCTGGGGATCTACGGCGTCACCGCCTATGGCGTCACGCAGCGGACGCGCGAGATCGGCGTCCGCATCGCGATCGGAGCGCAACGCGCCGACGTGCTGCGCATGGTGATGGTGGGAGCGGTCAAGCTCGCCGCGCTCGGCGTCGCGCTGGGCGTGGGAGGCGCGCTGGCCTTCTCGCGGCTGCTCTCGTCGCAGCTCTACGGGGTGGGATCGCGCGACCCGCTCACCTACGCCGCCATGTCGGCGCTGCTCGCCGCGGTGGCGCTCGTGGCGAGCTGGCTGCCGGCGCGTCGCGCGACGCGGGTCGATCCGATGGTCGCGCTCCGGACGGAGTGACGATGGGCTCGCTGCTCCAAGACATCCGCTACGGCCTGCGCACCCTGGCTCGCAGCAGGACGTTTGCGCCCTCTCGTTCGGCGTGGCGGCCAGCGGTCCGCTCACGCTCGGGGTGGCGGCGCTCCTGCTCTTCGCGATCGGCGTCGCTGCGAGCCTCTTGCCGGCGAGGCGCGCGACGCGCGTGGACCCCATGATCGCCTTGCGGGCGGAGTGACCGATGATCCGGTTGCGCAACGTGGAGAAGGCCGTCAAGCAAGGCAGCGGGCAGCTCTTCCTGCTCCGCCGGATCGATCTCGACATCGACCGCGGCGACTTCGTCACCGTGATGGGACCCTCGGGCGCCGGCAAGTCCACCCTGCTCGCCATCCTGGGGCTGCTCGACGCCGGATGGACGGGCGAGTACGAGCTCATGGGCGAACGGGTGGACACGCTCTCGGCGAAGGGGCGCGCGGAGCTGGGCAAGAAGGCGATCGGCTTCGTCTTCCAGCAGTACCACCTCCTCGACGGGCTCACCGTGGCGGAGAACCTGGAAGTGCCGCTCAGCTATCGGGGCCTCTCCTCCAAGGAGAGGCAGGCGCTGGTCGCCGACGCGCTCGATCGATTCCGCATGGTCGGCAAGAAGGACCTCTATCCCGCCCAGCTCTCGGGCGGGCAGCAGCAGTTGGTGGGAGTAGCCCGGGCGGTGATCGCGAAACCTCCCCTCTTGCTCGCGGACGAGCCGACCGGCAACCTGCATTCCGCGCAGGCGGAGGAGATCATGCAGCTCTTCAGCGAGCTGAACCGCGCGGGGACGACCATCGTGCAGGTCACCCATTCGGAGAAGAACGCTTCCTACGGAAATCGCATCGTGCGCCTGCGCGACGGGTGGATAGAGAAGTGAAGATCCTGGTCGCGGACGACCAACCCGACGTGCTCGAAGCGCTGCGCCTCCTGCTCCGGCGCGAGGGGTTCGAGTTCGTCCCGGCCGCCTCGCCGGCCGGCGTGCTGGCGGCGCTCCAAGAATCGGACTTCGACGCCGTGGTGATGGACCTGAACTACACGCGAGACACGACCTCCGGGAAGGAGGGCCTGGATCTGCTCACCCAGGTGCGCGCCCAGGACGCCAACCTGCCGATCGTGGTGATGACGGCATGGGGTAGCGTCGAGGGGGCGGTGGAAGCGATGCGGCGCGGCGCGCGCGACTACGTGCAGAAGCCGTGGGACAACGCGCGCCTGCTCACCACGCTGCGCACGCAGATCGAGCTGGGACGCGCGCTCCGCCGCAGCCGCCGGCTGGAGGAGGAGAACTCGCGGCTGCGCGGCAACGTGCCGCCGCTGGTCGCGCACGCTCCCGCCATGCAGCCCGTCCTCCGACTGCTCGAGCGGGTGGGGCCGAGCGACGCCAACGTGCTCATCACCGGCGAGCACGGCACCGGCAAGGAGGTGGTGGCGCGCTGGCTGCACGAGAGCAGCAAGCGCGCCGGGAAGACGCTCGTGGCGGTGAACGCGGGCGGGCTCTCCGAAGGCGTGTTCGAGAGCGAGCTGTTCGGACACGTGCGCGGCGCCTTCACCGACGCGAAGGCGGATCGGGCCGGCGCCTTCGAGCTGGCCGACGGCGGGACGCTGTTCCTCGACGAGGTGGCGAACATGCCCATGGCGCAGCAGGCGAAGCTGTTGCGCGTGCTGCAGACGGGCGAGTTCAACCCCGTCGGCTCGTCCAAGGTGAAGAAGGCCGACGTGCGCGTGATCGCCGCCACCAATGCCCGGCTCGCCGACGAGGTCGGCCAGGGCCGCTTCCGCGAGGACCTGCTCTACCGGCTGAACACGGTGGAGATCCACCTCCCCCCGCTGCGCGAGCGGGCCGAGGACATCCCGCACCTGGCGCAGCACTTCCTCGCCCAGCAGGCGGCGAAGTACGGCAAGGCGCTGAAAGGCTTCCAGCCCGACGCGCTGGAGGCGCTGGTGCGCCATCCGTGGACCGGCAACGTGCGCGAGCTGGAGCACGCCGTCGAGCGGTCCGTGCTGATGGCGCGCGGCGACCGGATCGCCGACGACGATCTCTTCCTCTCGCCCGCCGCCCGCCGCGACGCCGGCCAGCTCTACGAGTCGATGACTCTCGACGAGGCGGAGCGCCACCTCATCCAGCGCGCCCTCTCGCGCTGTGACGGGAACGTCAGCGAAGCCGCGCGCGACTTGGGGGTCTCGCGCAGCGCGCTCTACCGCAGGCTGCAGCACCACGGCCTGAAGGCGCAGGGGTGAGCGTCGCGCGACAGCCGCCGCGGTCTTCGGCGGCCGCTGAGCTTTTCACAGCGCGGGCGGTATGGGATGCGTCCTCCACGTGAAGCGCCGCCCGCAGCCGCACGACGTCCGCATCTTTCTCCTCTCGCTCCTCGCCGGGCTCCCCGCGGTGCTCGCCACCCTGGGGCTGCTCGTTGCGGGCGACTATTCGGCGAAGATCACCTGGACTGTAGGCACGGTGGTGGTCGTCGTGTGGCTCCTCGTCTCGGCCGCGGTGCGCGAGCGCGTCTTGCGCCCTCTGCAGACGGCCTCGAACCTCGTCGCGGCCCTCCGGGAAGGCGACTTCTCCGTGCGCGGGCGCGGCGCGCGCCTGGGCGATCCGCTCGGGGAGCTGATGCTGGAGCTGAACGAGCTTTCGGCCACCTTGCGCGAACAGAGGCTCGGCTCGCTCGAGGCTGGCGCGCTGCTGCAGCGGGTGATGGACGAAATCGAGGTGGCGGTGTTCGCCTTGGACGAGAACGGCCGGGCGGTGCTGGCGAACCGCGCCGGCGAGCGGCTCCTCGGCGCG
>JBJMQJ010000415.1:0-11769 GCA_045802765.1 Myxococcales bacterium | reverse complement strand
GGTGCCCGGAATGGTGACGATTCGCCCGGGATTCAGCGTGACGCTGCCGATCACCGTCGAACCGAGCCGTAGGGTGTCCGGTGGATTGTCCAGACGAACTTTGACGACATAGGTTCCCGTCGCCGGATCCGCCTGCGGAGACACTTCACGCACGTGACCCATGGCAGTGATGGTCGGGTCGTCCGCCAGGGCTACGGTAACCGGCGGGTTCTGTGGCGAGTTGCGCATCAAGGTGGCGGGCACGTTGAACACCGCGTCCTTGCCTCCCCGCTGTGCGACCTGCAGGACCATCTGGCCTGCATGAACCACTTCGCCCGGCTCCGCCCCTTTGGCCGTCACGTCACCGGCTACATTCGAATGCAAGTCCGTGTAGCCGACGTTGTCGCGCGCGGCTCGCACGGAAGCCCTGGCTGCAGCAACTCGGGACTCTGCGGCCGCGAATTGCTGTTGAGCGCTCTCGTACTGCGCGCGAGGGACGACGTCCGCCGAAACCAGTGACCGATAGCGCACCTCGTTGCTGCGTGCCTGAACGAGTGTCGCCTGCGCCGACGCCAGCTCGGCGTTGGCGGAGCTCAAGGCATTCTTCGCATCCTGCGATTCGATGCGGGCCACCAGCTGGCCGGGCGAAACGGTGTCGCCGACCGATACGCGGCGGTCGATGAGGCGCCCGCCGACGCGGAAGGCGAGGCTGGTCTGGTTTTGCGCCTGGACCTGCCCGCTGAGCGCAACCGGCTCACCTTTCGAGCCGTAGCGGATGACGATCGTCTGCACCGGGCGAACCAGAGGGGGCGCTGGTGCGTGCCGCCTGCAGCCGGAGAGGACGAGGGCACAAGCCACGAGTCCGGACGACTGCACCGCAAGTCGCGCTGGTGAGATCATGGTAACGAATTCCTTTCCTTCGCCGATTCGACGAGGCTCCAGCCGGAAGCGAGGCGAAGCTGCGCTCGCGCGTTGGCGAGCTCGGCGTCTGCTTGGATGCGGTTCACGTCGGCGATGAATGCGTCCCGTTGCGCCTGCAGCAGGTCGAGCTGGGTGACGTTTCCCACGGCATACCGGGTGTGCGCTTGTGCGGCGGCCTCGAAAGCGGCTTGGCGTCCCGCCCGTGCCGCGCGGCTCCTGGCGATCCCGGCCGCCACCGTATTCCACTGTTGGTGGATGGCGTCGCCCGAAGAGAGCGAGGTACGCAGCTCGCGGGCGCGTTCCGCGTCGGCGCGCGCGTCTTGCCTGCGGATGTCGGCGAAGGTGGTGAGATCGAGCGCCCAGGTCAGCGTCACTCCGGCCTGGTAGCTCCAATCGTGCCCGGCGAAGCCGGGAGCGTTGGAACCGCTCTCCGCGAAGTACGCCGCGATCGACGGCGCCAGCGTGAGCCGTTGCGCGGCCGCGAGCTGATCCGCGCTTTGCCTCGCGCGCGCGGCAGCGACCACGGCAGGAACGGCCGGAAGCTGCTTTTCGAATTCCGACACCGGCTCTTCGGAGCGGAGATCTGGATCGAGCTCGGCGGAGCTCGACAGGTCCGGCGTCACGCCCGAGGCGGAGCGCAGCGCACGGCTGGCCACGGCAACCTGCAGCTCCGCGGAAGCGACCTGCTGGATACGCTGCTCGACCTCGGCGCGCGCCCGGTCGACCTCCAGAACGGCTGCGTTACCCGCGCGGTAGTGCTCTTGCGCCAAGCGCCAGGCTTCGCGCGATACCTGGAGCGCCTCGTTCGAGGCGCCGACCAGGGCCATGCTTGCGACGAGCTGGTAATAGGACTGCGCAACGGCGGACTCGACCTCCAACCGCGTCGCATCGAGCCGGCGGGCCGCCCCCTCGGTCGCCGTCCTTGCCGCCGCGATGCGCTGGAAGTTGGGAAGGTCCACCAGCGGCACGGTCGCTGTCGCGACGCCCGTCCACTGGTTCTCGGGCAGGAGCACGATCGTGCGGTCCGGACCACCGAGCGCACCGAGACTGATCTCGGCGCCGTATTGGTTCCGGGCGTACTTCACGTTCAGGGAGATGCCGGGCAGCACGCGACCGAGCGCGGCGTCGGCTTCGGCGCCGCTCTCGCGGAGGTTCGCGCCTGCTTCGAGAGCGGCGGGGTTCCGCTGACGCGCTGTCTCGGCGAACGCCTCGAGGTGTTGCAGCGCGATCGACGCCCGAGAAGCTAGGGTGAGCACCAGAGCGAGAGGCACCAGGCAGTGGTACAGGGCTCGTCTGGGTGGATTGGACATGTCCGTATCTCGCGGTGCAGCGGACATGCCAGCCAGGGTGGCGGGGAATCGAGAGAGACCTGGCGTAATTCCGAGACCTCGTTCGGCATTACGGGACCCCGTTCGGCATTAAGGGACCCCGTTCGGCATTACGGGACGCCGTTCGGGATTACGGGACGCCGTTCGGAATCCGGATACCGCCACGGTGGGCGGCGATGAAGTAGCACGCTACATCGGGCGCCACGGAACTTCG
The DNA here is from genome assembly GCA_045802765.1 of Myxococcales bacterium. Taxonomy (GTDB): domain Bacteria; phylum Myxococcota; class Myxococcia; order Myxococcales; family 40CM-4-68-19; genus VBKO01. Next base: position 9,327 of record JBJMQJ010000415.1, on the reverse strand, counting down.
CGCGTCGCTAAAGCGGTGCTGATCGGCGCCGCCACCCCCATCATGCTCCGGACCTGCGCCAACCCCCGGCGACGCGCCGGTCGAAGCCTTCGACAAGCTACGTGCCAACGCTCGCCGCCGATCGCTCGCAGTTCTTCAAGGAGCTGAGCACGAACGCCGATCTAATCGAGTTCATCAGGGGCTAGTCACGTCGGCGCGAGCTTCGGTGCGCTCTTTGCTTCCCGCGGTCTCTCGTGGCCGGTCGATCGCCAACGCTCCGAGCAGGACTGTCAAGTAGGCCACCGAAAGCGCGAATTCGTTACGGGCCCACCGGCGCCCGCAAGACGCACGCAAGCCATTCAGGCCGTACGCGAGGAAGAGCGCGCCTGCACAAAGCGCCGTAACCAAATACAGGTTGTGCGCCACGCCGAGTGGGACGAAGAGGAACGAAACGCTGACCAGCGCCACCGTATAGGAGACGATATTGCGTCGCGCCCGGCGATCGCCGCCGCGCTCGTTCGGCAGCACCAATAGCCCAGCGCGCGCATAGTCATCGCGCCTGAACAGCGCGATCGCCAGGAAGTGCGGGACTTGCCAGAGGAACAGGACGGCGAAGAGCAACAGGCCAGGAAGATCGAAGGTGCCTGTCGCCGCGGTCCACCCGATCAGCGGCGGCAGTGCCCCCGCCACCGCTCCAACAAGAAGCGAGGCCGGCGAGCGCCGCTTCATCGGCGTGTAGAGGAGAACGTAGCAGACCAGCGCAATCGCGGCGAGAAGCCCCGGGAGGAGACCCACCGCCAGGCTGAGGAGCGGCAGGGACGCCGCGCTCAGCACGAGGCCGAACCCGAGCGCAAATCGGGGATCCATCCTGCGCGCCGGAAGCGGACGGCACGCGGTGCGCGACATCAACGCGTCGGTCTCGCGCTCCAAATACATGTTGAGGACGTTGGCCGACGCGACGGCCAGGATCGTCCCCAGGAGCGTGAGGACAATGATCGCCGGCGACGGCCGGATGGGTGCGAGCCAGAGCCCGCTGGCGGTGGTGAACGCCACCAGGGCGGTGATGCGGGGCTTTGCCAATGAGACGTAGTCGCCGATTCTGCCCATGGCGTTGAGCCGTGCAACTCCGGCGCCACCGTGTCACCCAACGCTCCTCGGCAGCCAGTCGATCCTGGAAAATCATCGCTTCAGCGCCACTGCTTGGCGGACGGCGGCGCGAACATTCGTGATTCCGGCGGCGGTGCCGCGATTCCGGCGTATGTGGAGGGGATCACCCCGCGGCGATTGCTCCTGCGGGGCGCCTCGACGGTCGGCACGGTTCGTGAAAACGCGATCCAACACAATGCACTGCCCTTCGCTGGACATCTTCGGCACGTTCTTCCCCTCGTGGATGCTGTGCTCCCTTCTCGGGATCGCGTGCGGCCTTTCGACGCTGACGGATGCGTTGAACGCGCAGAAGGCGTGGTCGCTCGCGTCGGCCAGCAAGGAACAGGCCTTCGCGGAGGCGCTCATTTCCGCGACGGCCCTCGCGTTTGCCTCGGGCCAGCTCGGTTCATCGAGAGCGGTTCCGGATTTCCGGGAGTGAGGGTTGGCATTGCTCTTGCTCCAGAACGGAGGACGTAGGCTGCTGAACCTTCGAAGAGGGCCGAACATGCGATCCGTCCGTATTCTCGTCTTGCCTGTTCTGCTGCTCGCTGCTTGTGCGCACGCGCCGCCGCCGCCCGATCCCACCTCGGCGCAGGTTGCAGACCCGACGCCACCTCAAGCGCCACTTCCCATCCCCGAACCCCTCCCGGCTTCGAGCGAAGTTCGCCAAGCGTCGCGGTGAGCGCGGGGTCCGATGCTCTCGTCACGATCACGCGGCGCCTCTGGTCGCCGTACGGCATGGATTGCGCTTTCGCTCGCCGCCGCATCGCCTGCGGCGACGGCCGGCGAGCGCTGGGACCTGACTTCGGGCTGGCCCGACGGCTGGCAGCGGATCGGGCCGAAGCAGAGCGCCGCCATCGGCGGTCTAGCGAGCAGCGCCATCTTGCTGATGCTCTTCTTGAAGGCGCCCGATCAGCCCCGTTGGGACGGCCCGGTCCTCTTCGACGACGGCGCCCGCAATGCCTTGCGCGCGTCGTCTGCGCAGGGGCGCTCGCGGGCGGGCACCGTCAGCGATCTCGCGTACCTCCTGGCGGCGTACCCGCTCGTCGTCGATGCAGGTCTCGTGACCCGGCTGGGGCACGGCAAGGCAGATGCGGCGCTCCAACTCGCGCTCATCGACGTAGAAGCGATCGCCCTGACCGCCCTCTTGACCACCTCCATGCAGAGGTCGGTCGGACGGGCGCGGCCCTTCACGCGCACATGCGGATCGAACCCGCTGGGTGATCCCGATTGCAGCGCTTCGGGGAACACACGGAACAGCTCGTTCATCAGCGGTCATGCTTCCATTGCCTTCACGGCCGCGTCCGCCATGTGTGTACAGCATTCGCGCCTCTCGCTGTACGCAAGCGCCAATGCGGCGGTGTGTCCCGTCGCTCTCGGTATCGCCGCGACCACCAGCCTGCTGCGGGTCGTCGCGGACCGGCACTGGGCGAGTGACGTGATCGCAGGCGCCATCGTCGGATCGGCGGTCGGTGCCGTCGTCTCCTCCGTACACCTTCAACTGGACGGCGAGGCCTCGGGAGCAGCAGTCTCGTTGGGACCGGATGGACGGTCGATGACCTACGACATGCGCTTCTGAGCGCAGGCACGGCGCGTGCACGACAGCGCCGACCATGAGGAGACGAGCAGGGCTGATCCTCGCAGCTTCATTGAGCACCGTCTGGCCGGCCGTGGCCAGCGATGCCGCTCGTACGGTCACGGTCGTTCCCGGCGCGCGCTACCACGCCGGGTGGCTCTACAGATTCTTTTTCGGGGCCCACTGGCGCGACGCCTGGACCACGCCCATCGAAGTGCCGGTCCTCGACCTCGAGACCTTCGATGGCGGCTTGAAACCGGAGCGTCTCGGCGGCGGGCTGGAAACGACGAACCTGCATTTCAAGAGCGGCAATGGACGCACCTGGGCGTTCCGATCCGTCGACAAGGATCCGATCCGCACGCTCGATCCGGACACGCGCGAATCCTTGCTTGGAGACATCTACCAGGACGTCACGAGCTCCGCGCACCCATGCGGGGCGCTGGTGGTCGGGCCGCTCCTCGAGGCAGCAGGTATTCTCCATGCCACGCCGCAGCTCGCGGTCCTGCCGGACGATCCTCGACTCGCTGAATTCGGTGTCCTCGCCGGTACGCTCGGCCTCCTGGAGGAAAGGATCGAGCACAGGATCGAAGGAGCCCGGATGATCGCGGACACGCTGACGCTCTTCGCGCGGCTCGAGCAGCGCAGCGACGAGCGCGTGGACGCGCGCGCCTACCTCCGAGCCCGTCTGATCGACGTCCTCGTGGGAGATTGGGATCGTCACATCGATCAGTGGCGCTGGGTCAGGTTCGATCGGGATGGCCAGCGCACCTGGCAGCCCGTCCCGCGCGACCGCGACGAGGCGTTCAGCCGGTTCGACGGCATCATCCCGTCGGTCGTCGAGTACTACAACAAGCCGATCGCCGGTTTCGCTCGGGGCTACCCGCCGATCGACAAGCTGACGTTCGCCGGTCGTTACACCGACCGGCGGTTCCTCGTGTCGCTCGACTGGATGGAGTGGCGCGCCATCGCGAACGATCTCGTTGCGAGACTCACCGATTCGGTCATCTCTGACGCGGTTCGTCGCCTGCCGCTGCCCTTGTACGAGGAAGCTGGCGCGGCCATCGAGAGCGCGCTTCGCAGCCGGCGCGACGCCCTGCCTGCGGTTGCGCGAGACTACTACCGGCTGCTGGCCGATCAGGTGGATGTGCGCGGCACCGCGAATGGGGAGGACTTCCGGCTGGAGCGGCAGGCGAACGGAGCGATCGAGGTTTCGATCCGTGCGCGCGACGAGCAGGACGGAATGAGGGCGACCATTCCGTTCTTCCGCCGGACGTTCCTGCCCGAAGAGACGTCGGAGATCCGCTTGTACACCATGGGCGGCGACGACCGCGTGGAGGTCGACGGGGAGACCGATCGCACCATTCCCGTCCACACCATCCCGCCGCACGAGGGTGCCGAGCCGTCCCAACGGCGCTCCGCGCCAGCGGCGACCACGAGGTACGCATCGCTAGCGAATGCTCCGGCCGCCGGGGACTCGTCGCCTGCCGACCCGCAGGACGCGGCCCGCGGCCGCTACGAGACCTTCCGCGATTGGGGACGGGACTGGCTCTTCTATCCCCGGTTCTCTTACGACTCTACCCGAGGGCTCGTCGTCGGGGGCCTCGCTCAACGCACGGCCTACGGCCGCGAGCTCGACCCCTTCGCCTCGGAGATGGGTTTCGGGGCCGAATGGTCGACCGGCACCAACCGGCCACGCCTCGAATATAGCGCTGACCTCCGGACTCACTCGCCAGTACGGGCGCTCGTCTACCTCGCCTACTCCGGAATGGACGTGGTCAAGTTCTACGGGACGGGCAACGAGACGCCGCGGGATCCGACGCTCGTTTCGGGGGGGTTCTACGACGTGAGGCAGGAGCTGATCGTCGCCAACCCGGTGCTCGAGGTCCCGCTCGCCGGTCCGCTCCACGGGCGCCTGGGAGCGCTCTTCAAGCACGCCTCCAGCGTGCAGGACAAGGGGATTCTCGCGGCGCGGCCCGAGGGAACGGGGGGAATGACGCTGGCGAGCGCGGAGGCCGGTCTCGTCCTCGATACCCGCACGGGAACCTTTCCTTCGCGATCCGGCGTCGCCTTTCAACTGACCGGTCGCCACACCCCGAAGGTATTCAGCAATCCCGCGGCATTCACCAAGCTCCGGGGAGAAGTCGAGGCCGCGCTGGGTGGCCGCGTCCTCACCGATTTCCTCTTCGACGCGCGCTTCGCCGGCGAGCGGAACTGGGGAGCGTATCCATTCTTCGAATCGGCGTTCCTCGGCGGCGCCTCGGTGCCCTCGCCGCTCGACGTCACCGGCGCGGCGCTGGGCAACCCATTGCGAGGGTACGACCTGAACCGGTTCGCCGGGGACGCATCCGTCGTCGGGAATGCGGAGCTGAACGTCGGGCTGGGAAAGTTCGTCACCGTCCTTCCCCTCCGATACGGTCTGGTGGCGCTGGCGGACGTCGGACGGGTCTTCGTCGCTGGTCAGAGCTCGTCGCGGTGGCACACCGGATACGGCGGAGGCGTCTGGATGGGGGTCTTCGCCTCGGGCGCCTTCTTCCAATTCGTCTCCTCGGTCAAGGCCACTGTGGTGCATTCCGACGAAGGCACGTCCTTCTACCTCTTCTCGGGGTTCGGCCTGTGACCGGAACGGCGTATGGGTAAGGGCGATCAGGAGATCGTGCGGCTCGCGGGACAGTACATGTTCGAGCTGTTCCGCGGCGCGAGCGCCGGACACCCGCTCATTTATCACGGGTTCAAGCGGAGCCGCGAGCTCGTCGAGGCATGCAAGGAAATCGCGAAGGGATGCAAGCTCAACGGAGACGACGGCCAGGTGCTGTTGCTGTCGGCCTGGTTCCACGACGCCGGATACGCCGTGGCGAACGAGGGCGAACGCGAGAAGGGCATCGAGCTCGCGCGAGCCTTCCTGGCTCGCCAAGGCCAGCCGGAGAGCGTCGCCGATTCCGTCGCGGCGTGTCTCGAGGTCGTCGACGACGAGAACTCCCACGCCAGCCTCGCGGACGAGGTCCTACACGACGCGTTGCTCGCGCCGCTCGCCAGCAAGAACTACGTCGAGGAAGCCGAGCTTCTCCGTCTAGAGGAAGAGCGCCGGACCGCGAGGAGTTACTCCGACGTCGAATGGACCCAGGGCCGGATCGATTACCTGCAGAGGCATGCCTATCGGACGCGGTGGGCCCAGCTCGAGTACAACGGGCAGCGCGCGAAGAACCTCGTCCGGCTTCACAAGCTGCTGCGCAGGCGGCTGGGACAGGCGACCGAGCAGAAAGCCGAGGAAGCGAAGATCTCGAAGGGCGTGGGAAAGACGGTGGAGGGCATCTTTGGCGATCTGACGAGAAGCCAGCTCAAATTGCTCTCCATCGCTGACCGCCGGACGAGCACGATGATCCATGTGAACGCGATCATGATGTCCCTCGTGGTGGGATTGGTGCTCCGTAAGATCGAAGAACACCACAATCTGCTCATTCCCACGGTGGCGCTCCTCTGCGTCAATCTAGCGGTCGTCGTTCTGTCCGTCGTGTCGCTGCGCGCCGGTTCGGGTCGGCGGGTCCTGCGCGACGATATATCGGCTCATGACGCGAACCTGCTCCTCGTGACCAACGAGGTGGAGGTTCCGTTACCTGATTACCGGGAGCGTATGAACCAGCTCGTGGCAGATGCTCCTGCTCTGCAGAAGGCGATGATCGAGTACCTGTACTTTGGCCGGAAGCTGCTCATCCACCGAAGGAGAACGCTCCAACTCACCTACGATATCTTCATCTACGGCCTGGCGGTCGCCGTTGTCCTCTTCACGGTCGCGATCGCGCGGCAATGAGGCGCGCGCTTGCGGTAATGATGGGAGTATCCGCGGCGACGGCCGCGCGCGGGGAGGCGGCCGCGCCCGTCCCACCGTCTGCTGCCTGGGTGACGATCTCCACCGAGGAGCTACGCGCCCGATTCGACACCGTCTGGGCGGTGAGCGACGTCCACGGCAGACTGCGAGAGCTCGACCAGCTCCTCGTGGCCGCGAATCTCGCCACACACGATGGGGCAGGGAACGTCATCTGGAACACGGCGCAACGAAGACAGCTCTTCGTCGCGGTAGGCGATTTCTCAGACGTATCGCGCATGGTCGAGGACGAGCACGGACAACAGCACGACGAGATAGGCGAGCGACCCGATGAACTCGGCGCGCGCCCAGCGCTCCGAGGAAGTCGGCCGTAATCCTTTGAGACCGTGCGCCAGGAAGACCGCGCCCGAGCAGGCGGCCACGGCGAAGTACGTTCGGCCGGCGACTCCCAACGGAACGAACATCAGGGAAACGGCGACGAGGGCGGCGCTGTACTGCACCACGTTGCGCCGGGTCTGGCGACCCCCGCCGGGCTCGTTAGGCTGAACGAGCAATCCAGCGCGAGCAAACTCGGCTCTGCGGAAGAGCGCGATCGCGAGAAAGTGCGGCACTTGCCACAGGAACAGGATGGCGAACAGGACCAACGCGGGAGCGTCGATGCTTCCCGTGACCGCGGTCCATCCGATCAGCGGAGGGATCGCGCCGGCGACGGCGCCCACGAGCAGCGATGCCGTCGTACGCCGCTTCAGTGGCGTGTAGACGAAGGCGTAACTGACGAGCGCGAGGGCCGCGAGCAGCCCCGGCAGGGGGCCGACGACGAACGTGAGAAGCGGAACGGAAATCGCGGCGAGCAAGACGCCGAAGAGCAGGGCGCCGGCGGGATCGATGCGGCCGGCGGGCAGCGGTCGGTTCATCGTGCGCGGCATCAGCGCGTCGGTGTCGCGCTCGAGGTACATGTTCAAGACGTTCGCGGCGGCGACGACCAGAATCGTTCCGAGCAGCGTGAACAGGGCGGTGCGGAACGACGGCCGTTCCGGCGCCAGCCAGAGCCCGGTTGCAGCGGTCAGAACGACCAGCGCCGTGATGCGAGGCTTGATCAGCTCCAGGTAAGCGCCGAGGGAAAGCTTTGCAACTGGCGTCGCGACGATCGCGCCGGGCTCAGGCCGCATCGTCCAGCCCGGTTGCGAGCTCGTACTTCTTGAGTCGGTCGAACAAGGCCGTGCGGCTGAGCCCGAGCAACTTCGCCGCCCGTGACCGATTGCCCGCGGCAGCGGCGAGTGTCCGCTCGATGATTCTCCGCTCAAACGCAGCGAGCTGATCGCGTAGCGACGGCGCAATCCTCGATGCCGGCTTGTCCGGTGGCGTGTCGACGCATCCCAGGCGCGTGCGGTTCAGCAACTCGAGGTCGATCTCCCCGCTGCCGCAAACGGCGAGCATTCTTGCGATCGTGTTCTCCAGCTCCCTCACGTTCCCGGGCCAGTCGCTTTCGCGGAGGGCCTCGATCAGCCCCGGTGAAAGCCGCGGGTTCGGGCTGCCGAACCGGTGCGCGTATCGCTCGGCGAACTGGGCGGCAAGCGCGGGGATGTCTTCCCGGTGCTCGCGGAGCGGCGGCACGATCAGCTCGACGACGGCCAACCGATAGTAGAGGTCCATGCGGAAGCGGCCGCGACGCGCCTCGGCGGCGAGGTCGCGGTTGGTGCACGCGATCACGCGCACGTCGACCCGCTCGATGCGGCTCGCGCCGACCTGCTGGATCTCGCCTTCTTGGAGCACGCGAAGCAGCTTCGCCTGCACCGACAGGGGAAGCTCGCCGACTTCGTCGAGGACGAGCGTTCCGCCGTCCGCGACGGAAAAGAACCCCGCCCGCGCGCGATCGGCCCCGGTGAAAGCGCCCCGCGCGTGGCCGAACAATTCGGCCTCGGCCAGATCGGGGGGAATCGCAGCGCAGTTGAACCTGACCAGCGGCGTCGAGGCGCGGGCGCTCTCGGTGTGCAGGAGCGAGGCGATGAGCTCCTTGCCGGTGCCCGTCTCCCCGCGAATGAGAACCGTGACGTCCTTCGGCCCGACGAGCGCCACGGTCTGGAGCAGCTCGCGCATCGCTGCCGACTCGGCCACGATGGGCCGTGCCGGCATTTCCTGACGGAAGGACCCCAAGGACTCGAGCGGTTCCAAGATTCGCATGGCTTCTCCCTGGACGCGCAGTGCGGCTCGAGAGCCAGGTTCGTCGGGATCGAGCATCGTCGAATTCCGCGGCGTCACGGGAAGCAGCGTAGCGCGCACGCAAGGCTTGCATAGCTGGCTGATGGTCAGGTCCGCTCTCGATGCGCGGAAGTCGATCCTGGCCCTCGGTCTAGGTCGAATGCCGCTCGTCGGTAGGCGGGGCCAGTCTCTCGGCGATCCGAACCAGCCCGGCGCTGAAATCGGATTCCGACCTCATGCTCCCGGTTGGGCCTGGGCCGGCAGGACGAACTGGAACGTGGCGCCAGGGCCGGCGTTGCGCGAGGCCCACAAACGGCCTCGGTGGGCCTCGATGATCGAGCGGCTGATCGAGAGCCCCATGCCCATTCCACCGGGCTTGGTGGTGAAGAACGCATCGAACAGACGCGACGAGTGATCCGGATCGAATCCGACGCCGGCGTCTTGCACGGTCACGAGAACGGAGTCGCGGGCGTGCGGCTGCGATCGGATGATCAGGTCGCGCGGCCGATCACTCACTCCTTCGCTCGCCTCGATGCCGTTCATCAACAAATTGAGGATGACCTGCTGCAGCTGGACCCGATCGCCCTCGATCGGCGGCAGCGCCGGG
>JBJMQJ010000414.1:0-12665 GCA_045802765.1 Myxococcales bacterium | reverse complement strand
GGCGAGCAGCGGAAAGCAATTGCGATAGAGGTGGTAACGGATCATGAAGCCGGCGGACAGCTCGCGGCCCTCGGTGATGCGTGCGCCGCGCTCTTCGCCGATGCCGTAGCCGGGGAACCCGCATCCGGTGAACGACTCCTCGTCCCAGGCTCCGTCGGGTTGCTGGCGCTCGAGCAGCCAGCGCGCGCCGCGGTGGGCGGTCTGCGCGTCGGCGCGGCCAGCCGCGACGAGCCCGAGGAGGGCCCAGGCCGTCTGCGACGGCGTGCTCTCCCCGCGGCCGCGGGCCGCCGCGTCGACGTACGAAGCGCAGGTCTCGCCCCAACCGCCGTCGGCGTTCTGTCGATCCTCGAGCCAGCGGACGGCCCGGCGCACGGACAGGCCCTCCATGTCCTCGCCGGCGGCCGCAAGCGCGGGGAGGACTGCGCCGACGCCATACACGTGATTGACACCCCAGCGGCCGAACCACGAGCCTTCCTTCTCCTGCTGGGCGTAGAGATAGCGCAGCGCGCGCCGCAACGCGGGATGCCGGCGATCGAAACCGAAGGCGCACAACATCTCCACCACGTGCGCGGTCACGTCGGCGCTGGGCGGGTCGATGACCTCGCCGAAATCGCAGAACGGAAGCAGCGCGGGAAGGCGCGACGTATTGTCCTTGTCGAATGCCGCCCACCCGCCGTTCTTGCTCTGCATCGCCAGCACCCAGCGCAGCGCGCGCTGCCGGGTCTGCTCGTCGCCGGCGCCCGCCTTCTGCAGCGCGAGCAGGACGATCGCGGTGTCGTCCACGTCGGGATAGAGATCGTTTTCGAACTCGAATGCCCAGCCGCTCGGCTCGACGCCCGGGGCCTGCACGCACCAGTCGCCGGGGACGCGGATCTCCTCGCGCAGCAGCCATTGCGATGCGCTCTGCACGGACGGTTGCGAGGGCTCTACGGCGGACTCCAGCACCGCCAGCAACGCGAGGCCGGTGTCCCAGACCGGCGAGAGGCACGCCTGGACCCTCAGGCTTCCGTCGGCGCGGCGGATCATCCACCGCCCGTGCATGCCAGAGAGCCCCTTCTTCAGCGCCGGATGATCGAGCGGATGCCCCAGGGTGTGCAGGGCCATCATTGAATAGACCCAGGGAGGTTGGATCCCGCCCCAGCTTCCGTCGGCTTCCTGGTGGGCGAGGATCCACTCCTCGGCGAGCTTCCGCGCCCGGCCGCGCAAAGGATGGATCGGGAGGCGCCCGTAATAGCGGAGCGCGCGATCGACCGCGAAGAAGAGACGGTCCAGGCTGTCGCGCGGCGGGCGGGCGGTCGCGACGCCGACGCGCAGCTCGTCGATCCGCGCGGAGGCGGGGATGGGCCTCACCGGCCGATCGTCCATCAAGAGCAGGAGAGGCACGATCGTGCCGCGCGCCCAGGACGAGAAGCGGTAGATGCTGAGCGGAGCCTTCGGGGGCAGGAGCATCAGCTCCGGCGGCATGACGGGCAGATCGTCCCAGCTCCACTGACCGAAGAGGGCGAGCCAGATGCGCGTGAAGGTCCTGGACGCCGCGATGCCGCCGCGATGCCGGATGAACTCCCGCGCGCGGGACAGGTGCGGCGCGTCCGCGGCGTCGCCCGCGAGCTTGAGCGCGAAGTAACACTCGATGGTGGTGGAGAGGTCGCCGGGCGCCCCGTGGTACATCGCCCAGCTGCCGTCCGCGCGCTGGTAATTCCGGATGTCCTGCGCGACGCCGCGCCAACGCTCCTCGTCGCGTGCGCCGAGGAACCAGGTCAAGAGCAGGTACTCGGCGTCCATGGTGGCGTTCGACTCCAGCTCCGCCCACCAGAACCCTTCCGGGAACTGCTCGCGGGCGAACCACGCCTGGGAGCGCCCGATGACGACGTCGAGGGCCGCGTGCGCGGCCCTGCTCTCGCTTCCGATCACGAAGCCCCCCGCTGTCCACGCCGGGCGCGCTCCTCGAACCAGCGCACCGCCTTCGCCAGCGCCTCGCGCACCGGAGTCTGCCGCAAGCCCAGCTCCCGACGAGCCCGGGAACAGCTCGCGAACATGACTTCCCGCGCGGTCCGCACGCCTTCCAGGGGGATGCGCGGCGGGCGGCCGAGGATTCGGCCTTCGACGAACGCGTCGGCATGCGCGCGGCCGAGCGCGAGCAAGTGCGGCAGGCGGATCCTCGGCGCCTTCCGACCCGCCACCACCGCGAGCTCTTCGAGGAGCTCGCGCATGGTCAGGTTCGCGTGGCCCAGGATGTACCGTTCGCCCCGCTGGCCGCGCTCCAACGCCAGGAGGTGGCCCTGGGCGACGTCGTCCACGTCCACCACGTTCATGCCGGTATCGACGTAAGCGGGGATGCGGCCATCGAGGAAGTCGCGGATCATGGCGCCGGTCGGGGTCGGTTTCACGTCGCCCACGCCGACAGGGAACGTGGGGTTCACGATCACCGCCTCGAGCCCCCGCGCGGCTTCCTCGCGCACCAGGGCTTCCGCCTCCCACTTGCTCTTCTTGTAAGGCCCGGGCGGTGGGCCGACAGGCGTAGATCGCTCGTCTGGCAGGACGCCGTCGCGCATTCCGCCGACCGTGGCGATGCTCGAGGTGTAGACCAGCCGGGCGTTGGCAGCCCGGGTCGCCGCGATCACGTTGCGCGTGCCGCCGACGTTGACGGCGAGCACCTCGCTGGCGGGCGCCGCGAACGAGTAGAGCGCCGCGACGTGGAAGATCGCGTTGCAACCGCGGGCGGCCGCGCACACCGCCTGCGCGTCCCGCAGGTCGCCCCGGGCGATCTCGACCTCGGCGGACTCAGGCAGGTTTGGCACGCTGCCGGGGCGCAACAGGACCCGCACGTCCGCGCCATGTCGCAACAGAGCGCGCGCGACGGCGCCGCCCACGAAGCCGCTCGCCCCGGTGACGAGCGCCCTCACCGGTGCGCCTCCGCGACGGCGAGCGCGCGAACCAGACGAGGAAGGGCGGCCTCCAGCGCAGCGCCGGCCCGCGCCGCGTCCCGCGAGAGGCGGGCGAGCGCCAACGCCGCGCGCGGTCCCGAGATCGCGTACCTCAAGGCAGGCCAGAAGTAGTCACGGCGCGCCTCGCGCGTGAAAGGTGGAAGCGAAGACCCGAGCGGATCGACGATGGCCCGGAGCGCCAGCCAGGGAACACCTGCCTCGGAGGCGGCGTGCGCGACCGGGTAGCTTTCCATGTCGACCGCGAGCGCGCCGGACCGGGCGAGAAGGCGTTTTTCTTCCTGCGCTGCGGCGACGGTGGCCGCGCAGAAGAGCTCACCTTGAACGCACCGGAGTCCATCCAGCGCAGCGGCTGCCGCGTGCCTCAGAGATTCTGGCGCAGCCAGCGTACCGCCATCGGCGCTGCGTATGACCGTCGCGAGCACCAGGTCGCCGGCGGACAGGGCGCCATCGAGCCCGCCGGAAAATCCGCAGCTCACTACCAGGCGCGGACATTCCTCCGCGATGGTACGGCGCGCGCCTTCGCCGATTCCGACGGCGAGCGCGACCACCTCGCTGCCGGAAAGCCGGGTGCGGACGACGTTCCCGCGCCGGGGCGCGCCGAGAGCGCGTGCCACGCTGCGCAGCTCCTGCTCGAGCGCGACCAGCACCAGGACCTTCCCCGGATCTCCCCAGTCGCCGTGCGCCGGGGTATCGCGCGGCTCGAGCTTTCCCTTGCGGCGCTCCCAGATCTCCTGGGACTTGCGCGCCGGGTCATCGCCCGTGAAGGCGACGTCGAGGATCTCCGCCAGCGGGACGCGCATTCGCCGCGTCGCGGTCTCGTCGAACAGCTCGACATGCGAGGCGCCGCGGTCGTAGACGAACCCGACCAGCTCGGAGCCGTCGCGGCGCCGCAGGGTCACGTACCCGCGGTAGTCGAACGCGCGATCGACGAGCTCCGCGATCCTGGCCTCGGTCATAGCCGTCCCGTCACCATGCTCGCGACGGTTTGTGCCATGGCCTGCGGCGACTCGAAAGCAGCGCGGACCGCGCTCGGCTCGAAGCCGCAATGGACCATGCAATCCTGGCACCGCGGGTTGCCGCTCTTGCGGCCGTACTTCGGCCAATCCGTTTCCTCCATCAGCTCGCGGAACGTCCTGGCATAGCCGTCTTGGAGGAGGTAACACGGCCGCTGCCACCCGAAGATGTTGTAGGTCGGGTTTCCCCAGGGCGTGCACTCGAAGTCCCGCTTGCCCATCAGGAACTGCAGGAAGAGAGGCGACTGGTTGAAGCTCCAGCTCCTCTTCGGCGAGCCGAGCATCCGCGCGAACAGCTGGTGCGAGCGCTCGCGCCTAAGGAAGTGCTCCTGGTCGGGCGCCTTCTCGTAGGAGTACCCGGGCGAGACCATCATTCCCTCGACGCCCAGCTCCATCATGTCGTCGAAGAAGCGGCGCATGCGCTCGGGATCGCTGCCCTCGAACAAGGTGCTGTTGGTGGTGACGCGGAAGCCGCGCGCCAAGGCGGTGCGGATGGCCTTCACGGCCATGTCGTAGACGCCTTCGCGGCAGACGGAGCGATCGTGCTCGGCGCGCGGCCCGTCCATGTGCACGCTGAAGCTGAGGTACTTGCTGGGCTCGAACTCGTCGAGCTTGCGCTCGAGCAGGATCGCGTTGGTGCACAGGTAGACGAATCGCTTGCGGTCGACCAGCGCGCGCGCGATGTCGGCGATCTGCGGATGGAGCAGCGGCTCCCCTCCGGCGACGCTGACGATGGGCGCGCCGCACTCGTCCGAAGCGCTCACGCAATCCTCGACCGACAGCTGGCGCCTGAGCAGTTGCACAGGGTACTGGATTTTTCCGCAGCCGGTGCAGGACAGATTGCAGCGGAACAGCGGCTCCAACATCAGGACCAACGGGTAGCGTTCGCGGCGGGCCAGGCGCTGCTTCAGCAGGTATCGGCCCACCGCCATCATCTGCCCTGCCGGTATTGCCATTCCAACCTCCTGCGCGGGATTGCCGCTTCGACGGCGGACAATCCACCAACGCCTTCGATGTTGCGGACCCGGTTCCGGTTCCAGATTAGAGCATTCGGCGAGGCTCAGCGCGCCGCGCATTCGCATTGGCGCAGTTGACCAGGCCCGCCGCGTGTGAGAAACGCGCGCGGCGTGGCGAGGCCGATACTGGGAGTGATCGGGGGGTCGGGGTTGTACGACCTGCCCGGCCTGACCGGCGTGCGCCGGCAGAGGCTGGCTACGCCCTTCGGAGAGCCCAGCGACGAGTACCTCCTCGGCAAGCTCGGCGAACAGGAGATGGTCTTCCTGCCCCGGCATGGGAAGGGACACCGCCTCTCGCCGACCGAGGTGAACTCGCGCGCCAACGTGCACGGGATGAAGCAGCTGGGAGTGACGCGGCTCATCTCGGTCAGCGCGGTCGGCTCGATGAAAGAGGAGATCTCGCCCGGGGAGCTGGTGCTGGTCGACCAGTTCATCGATCGCACCGTGGCGCGCCCGCGGACATTCTTCGGCGGCGGCGCGGTGGCGCACGTGGCGTTCAGCGACCCGGTGTGCCCGCAGCTCCACGCGCACCTGCGCGCCGCGGTGCTCGCCACGGGCGCGAATGCTCACGAGCAAGGCACCTACGTCTGCATCGAAGGCCCGCAGTTCTCCACCCGGGCGGAGAGCCTCTTGTACCGGAGCTGGGGGGTGGACGTGATCGGGATGACCGCCATGCCCGAGGCGCGGCTCGCCCGCGAAGCGCAGATCTGCTATGCGACGCTCGCGCTCGCCACCGACTACGACTGCTGGTACGAAGCCCACGCCGCGGTCACCGTGCAGCAGGTGATCGAGACGATGCGGCGCAACGTCTCCGCCGCGCGCGACGTGCTCCGCGCCGCGGCGCAGAGCGGCGCTGCCCTGGCCGAGCGCCCATGCGGCTGCGGGCGCGCGCTGGAGCACGCCGTGATCACCGCGCGCGAGGCGATACCGGCGGAGGCGCGCGAGCGCCTGAAGCTGCTGCTCGGGAGCTGAAGAGGGGATGCTGCTCGTGGTGGGAAGCGTGGCGCTCGACTCGATCGAGACGCCGTTCGGGGCGCGCGAGGACGCACTGGGCGGCAGCGCCACGTACTTCTCGGCGGCCGCCAGCCTGCTCGCGCCCGTGCACGTGGTCGGAGTGGTGGGCGACGACTTCCCGCTCGCGCAGCTCGAGTTCCTCCGTGCCCGCGGCGTGCACCTCGAGGCGCTGGAGCGCGTGCCGGGGCGGACGTTCCGATGGAAGGGCCGGTACGGCTACGACCTCGACGCGGCGCAGACGCTCGACACGCAGCTCAACGTCTTCGAGCACTTCGAGCCGCGCCTCGACGCGCGCGCCCGCGGCGCGGACCGGGTCTTCCTCGGCAACATCGACCCGGAGCTGCAGCTTCGGGTGCTCCAGCAGGTGGAGCGGCCGGGGCTGGTGTGCGCGGACACGATGAACTACTGGATCTCCTCCAAGCGCGAGCATCTCCTGCACCTCCTTCCGCGGATCGACGTGCTGATGGTCAACGACGCCGAGGCGCGCCAGCTCGCCGGCGAGGCGAACGTGATGAAGGCCGCGGCCGCGATCGAACGGATGGGAGCACGCGCGGTGTGCATCAAGCGCGGGGAGCACGGCGCGCTGCTCGTCTCGGGCAACGAGGCGTTCTTCGCTCCCGCCTACCCGCTTACCGACGTGGTCGATCCCACCGGCGCCGGAGACAGCTTCGCCGGCGGCTTCCTCGGCCTTCTCGATCGGACGGGCGGGTCGGATCTGGCCGCGCTCCGCCAGGCGGTGGTGATGGGGTGCACCATCGCCTCGTTCACCGTCGAGGCGTTCTCGCTGGATCGGCTGCGCCACCTGACGCTTTCCGAGGTCCGCGCGCGGTTCGAAGCCTTCCGCAAGCTGACCGACTACGAAGCGCTGCACGCATCGATCACCTGAGTTTGAAGTCGACCGCTCGTCCGCCGGATCGAGCGGTGTGCGTGTGCGGTGCCTTGAAGTCGGCTCTCCTCCGGTGTACTGAGGGCGCCGGCCCGATGCGGACCGCCATCCTCACCGACGTGCACGCGAACATCGAGGCTCTGGCGGCGTGCATTGCCGCGGCCGAGCGCGAGAAGGTCGACCGCTTCGTTTGCCTTGGAGATACGGTCGGTTACGGAGCGAACCCGAACGAGGCCTGCGACCTCATCCGCGCGCGCTGCGAATTCGCCGTGCTGGGAAACCACGACGCCGCCGTCGCCGGCCGGATGGACTACAGCTACTACTACGCGGCGGCGCGCGAGGTGCTCGACTGGACCGCCCTGCATCTCTCCCCGGAGAACATGGCCTGGCTCCGGACGCTGCCCTACACCAGACCGGAGGGGCGCATCCTCTGGGGGCACGCCAGCCCGCGAGACCCGGCCGCGTTCGAGTACGTCTTCGCGCTCGAGCAGGCCGAAGATCTCGTCTTGCGCACGCCGGCGGACCTGCCGCATCTCACCTTCATCGGTCACTCGCACCTGCAGCGCGCCTTCCAGCTCTTGCCCACGGTGAAGGACGTCTTCGACGAGCGGCTGCGCATCGAGGAGGGCAACAAGTACCTCTGCAGCATCGGCAGCTGCGGCCAGCCGCGCGACTACGACCCGCGCGCCTGCTACGGCATCTGGGACGACAAGGACAAGGTCGTCGAGTTCCGGCGCGTTCCGTACGACGCCGAGAAGACGGCGCGGAAGATCCTCGAGGCGGGCCTCTCGCACCACTTCGCGCGGCGGCTGCTCCATGGCGTCTGAGTTCCCCCGCCACCTCCTCGACATCGAGTCGCTGCGGCGCGAACAAATCGAGGAGGTGCTGGGGCTCGCCGGACGCTTCAAGCGCGAGCGGGCAGCGGCGCGGGCCGGCAAGGCGCGCGCGCCCAGGCATCAGAACCTCCCTGGCCGCATCGTCGTCACGCTCTTCTTCGAGGCCTCCACCCGCACGCGCAGCTCCTTCGAGGTGGCCGCGCACGCGCTCGGCGCGGACGTGCTCAGCTTCCAGAAGGACGCCTCCAGCGTGACCAAGGGCGAGTCCCTGCGGGACACCGTCCGCAACCTGGAGGCGATCGGAGCGGACGCGCTGGTCGTCCGCCACCCTGCCGCGGGAGCCCCCCGGGCGGTGGCGCGGGCCGTGCGGGCAAGCGTCATCAACGCCGGCGACGGCGCGCACGAGCACCCGACCCAGGCATTGCTCGATGCGCTCACGCTGCGCGAGAAGCTCGGGTCCCTGGAGGGCAAGATCATCACCATCGTGGGGGACATCGCGCACAGCCGCGTGGCGCGCTCGAACGTCCACTGCCTGTCCAAGCTGGGCTCCCGCGTGCGCGTGGCGGGACCCAGCACGCTGCTGCCGGCGGGAGTGGAGAAGCTCGGGTGCGAGGTCGCCCGCAACTTGCCAGAGGCGCTGCGCGACGCCGACGCGGTGATGATGCTCCGCATCCAGCAGGAGCGCATCGCCGACGCGCGCATCCCGGGGACGCGCGACTACGCCCGCGTCTGGGGCCTGAACGCGCGCACGCTGGACCTGTTGCCTCCCCGGGCGGTGGTGCTCCACCCCGGACCGGTGAACCGGGGCGTGGAGCTGTCGAGCGAGGTCATGGACGGAGAACGCAGCCTGGTGATGGACCAGGTGGACAGCGGCGTCGCGGTGCGCATGGCGACGCTCTCGCTTTGCCTGGGAGCCGCGTGAGGGCGGCTAGCGGCTGGCGGCTGGCCGCTGGCGGGGGCAGCCGGCTTGCGGCTTGCGACCTGCGCCTTGCGGTTCGCCGGAGGGATGGGCGGTGATCTTCTTCGAAGGCGGACGCGTCGTGGATCCGGCGACGCGCATCGACGGCGTCCGCACCGTGATCCTCGACGGCGGGCGCATCAAGGAGATCCGCGAGCAGGCAGTCTCTCCCGGGGAGCGCGCGGCGAACGAAGTGGTGGACTGCCGCGGGCTCCTGGTGCTGCCGGGGTTGGTCGACCTGCACGTCCATCTGCGCGAGCCCGGCGAGGAGGGCAAGGAGACGATCGCCAGCGGGACGCGCGCCGCGGCCGCCGGCGGGATCACCACCGTGGTTGCGATGCCGAATACGCGGCCGGTCTGCGACAGCGCGTCGGTCGCCCGGTTCGTCCAGGCGCGCGCGAGGGAGGCGGGGTTTGCGCGAGTGCTGCCGGCGGGCGCCATCACGCGCGGCTCGCTCGGCGAATCGTTGAGCGACATGGCCGAGCTGAAGGAGGCGGGCTGCGTGTGCTTGACCGACGACGGTCGCCCGGTGATGTCGGCCGGAGTGATGCGCCGCGCGCTCGAGTACGCTCTCGACGTCGGGCTGCCGGTGATGGTCCACGCCGAGGACCTCACGCTGACCGGCCACGGCTGCATGAACGAGGGGTCCGTCGCCACCCGGCTGGGGCTGCCGGGAATCCCCGCCGCCGCCGAGGTGGCGATGGTGCAGCGCGATCTCCTCCTGGCCGAGATGACCGGCGCCCACCTGCACGTCGCCCACGTCAGCGCCGCCGGGACGGTCCGCGCCATTCGCGAGGCCAAGGCGCGCGGCGTCCGCGTCACCGCGGAAGCGACCCCTCACCATTTCACGCTGACCGACGAGGCCGTGGCGGGAGCTCCGGCCTCGGTGCCAGCCTTCCGGCAGGACGATGCTCCGCCGGTCGAGCCCTACGACACGCACGCCAAGATGTCGCCGCCGCTGCGCGGCGAGAGCGACCGCCAGGCCATCGTCGGCGCGCTGTCGGACGGCGTCATCGATGCGATTGCGACCGATCACGCTCCGCACGGCCCGCTGGAGAAGGAGGTCGAGTTCGAGCAGGCGGCGAACGGCGTGATCGGGCTCGAGACGTCGCTCGCGCTGGCGCTGGCCCTCGTCAGGGCGGACGACCTGGCCCTGCCTCGTGCGGTCGAGCGTCTGACGAGCGGACCCGCGCGGTGCTTCGGGCTGCCGTACGGCACGCTCGCGACCGGAGCGCCAGCCGACGTGGTCCTGGTGGATCCCGAGCGGGCATGGAAGGTGGATCCCCAGCGGTTCCACTCGCGGAGCCGGAACAGTCCGTTCGCAGGCTGGACGTTGCGCGGGCGCGTGATACGCACGTACCTGGAGGGGCGGCTGGTGCACAGGAGCGAGGAATGAAGAAGGCCACGCTGGCGCTCGCCTGCGGCGAGACGTTCGAGGGGCTCGCCTGCGGCGCCGAGGGCGAGGCGCAGGGAGAGGTGGTCTTCAACACCAGCCACACCGGGTACCAGGAGATCCTCACCGACCCCTCCTATGCGGGACAGCTCGTCACCTTCACCGTCGCCGAGCTGGGCAACTACGGCATCCATCACGGCGACGAGCAGGCCGATGCGCCGCAGGTGGCGGGGTTCGTCGCGCGGCGCGTTTCACGCGAGCCCTCCAACTGGCGCGCGGACGAGGCGCTGCCGGCGTGGCTCGCCCGCCACCGAGTGGTGGGAATCGAGGGGATCGATACCCGGCGGCTGGTGCGCGTCCTGCGCAGCTCCGGCGCGCAGCAGGGCGTGATCGATTCCTCCGGCGCGTCCGCGGCGGCGCTGGTCGAGCGCGCCCGGCGGCTGCCGGGGATGGAGGGGCAGGACCTGGCGAGCGAGGTGTCTTGCAAGAAGGCGTACGACTGGACGCAGGGGGTCGCAGGCCGCGAGCCGCAGCCGCCGAGGCATGACGTGGTGGTCGTCGACTATGGAGTGAAGCGTGGCATCTTGCGGCAGCTGGTCGATTCGGGCTGCCGGGTGCGCGTGGTCCCGTCGCGCACGCCGGCCGCCGCGATCCTGGCGCTGAAGCCGGACGGAGTGGTGCTCTCGAACGGTCCGGGCGATCCCGCCGCCGTGGTCGGCGCGGACCGCCAGGCGGCGGAGCTGCTCGGCAAGGTACCGGTCTTGGGAATCTGCCTGGGGCACCAGATCCTCTCGCTGGCGGTGGGCGGAAAGACGTACAAGCTCAAGTTCGGCCATCGCGGGGCGAACCATCCGGTGCGCGACCTGATCGGCAACAGCATCGACATGACCAGCCAGAACCACGGGTTCTCGACCGACGAGGCGAGCCTCCGCGGCAAGGCGCAGGTGACGCACCGGAACCTCTACGACGGCACGGTCGAGGGGATCGCGGTGCCCGAGGCGCGCATGTTCGCGGTGCAGTACCACCCCGAGGACAGCCCGGGGCCGCACGATTCCCGCTACCTGTTCCGCCGGTTCGTGCAACTGATCGAGGGGTAGCGGATGATCCAGGCCCAGTTCGACCTGCTGCTCGCCTACGTGGCGCCCGACGTGGACGACATCGTCCGGGCGAAGCAGGAGTACTTCGCGCACACCGGCGGCGAGGTCCACGAGGACGATCGCTGCTTCGAGTCGCGCCTGCAGGCGTTCTTCAACTGGTACCTGTTCGACCGCAAGCGCGACGGCGTCACGCCCGCGCAGCGCGTCCTGCAGGACCGCGGGGCGGAGATGAAGGCGGCCGACAAGGAAGTCCTGATGGGGTTCACCCAGACGCGGCTCGGGCTGTACGAGTACCGCGGCCGCAAGGGACTCCTCCTCGGGCCGAAGAAGGGGCAGGTGCGCGTGCGCGACGCGGTCACCCGCAAGGATTTCGACGTCACCGAGCGCCGGCAGATGCACGGCCTGGAGATCGGCGATCTGTTCGAGGCGCGCCTGGTCCCGGTGGGTGGCACCTGGCACTTCTCCACCTCGTTCACCTATCACCCGCGCGAGCAGAAGCCGGTGATCGTGCGCCAGATCAAGAAGCGCAAGAAGCAGGGCGCGGTCGACGTGGGCGCGCTCCTCTGGGAGCTGGAGCGCATGTCCCTCCAGGCCGACCGCTTCAAGAACGTCAACATCGAGGCGATCTACAATTTCGAAAGTCCGTTTCTCGCCTCCCGCAAATCCGCCCACGGCTGAGCCGTACTGGGTGAAAGCGGTAACCGCGAAGACCGCGAAGAAAATGCTTTTCGCGAAACAAACTTCGCGCGCTTCGCGCTCTTCGCGGTGATCTGTTTTTCGGTCAGCGGACGACGCTTTCGGGATCGTGCTTCGTAGGGGCGCCGGGGAAGCTCAAAGTCTTGAGGAGCTCCTTGCGGTTTCTTGCCACGGCGCGGTCGAGGAAGGAGCGGGCGTCGGGGAGGGAATCGAGGAGACGGTTCGGCTTGCGCTTCATGCGTGGGTCGGAGAGGAGGGCGTGGGTGAGCCAGGGAAAGACCGCGGTGACGTCGGTGTGCACGTAGACCGATCCTGCCTGGACGGCCTCGACGCTGACCTTGCCCCAGGTGTGCCCTTCCCCGGCGGGGCAGGAGCTGAGCGCGCCGTTGTCGACCGGGTCGACGCAGAACTGCACGTCGATGTCGAACCCCGTGGTCGGCACGAAGAGGATCTGGTCGAGCAGCGGCTCGCCCTGGAGCGTGTAGTTCTTGGGGACGCCCCCGCCCAGGATCCAGATGGCCAGCCGATGCGAGCCGTGGTGGCGCGCCCAGTGCTGCACCGCCGCCATGCCGTAGACGTCCTCGTTGATGTCGATCTCGAACTTGAACGCCTCGGGGAAGAGCCGCTTGAGCTTCACCGCGTTGAGGAAGATCGAGCCGTCCTGCACGGCGCCGACGAAGATCGGCACGCCGTGCTCGTACGCGCTGGAGAGGAGCGACGGCTGCGCGACGGCGAGCCCGCGCTCCATCTCGGCGATGTCGCGGCCGAGGAGCGCGTGGAACTCCGGGGTGGTCATCTTGCGCTGGTAGTC
>JBJMQJ010000413.1:0-15723 GCA_045802765.1 Myxococcales bacterium | reverse complement strand
TTGCCGTTGATGAAGAGCAGGATGCAGAGCATCAGGAACAGCTCGATGCTGATCAGCACCGTGCCGATGCTCATGCCGGCCTTGAGCGGGATCGCGTAGGTCGGGAAGGGCTTGCCCTTGAGCGAGGCGAACGCGGTGCGCGAATTCGCGAAGGTGTTCACCCGGATCCCGAACCAGGCGACGCCGTAGCTGCCGCCGATGCCGAGCAGACTGAAGACGAGGATGGCGATCACCTTCGACGCGTCGAAGTGCCGCAGCCAGCCGAAGTAGACGACCATGATCACGCCGATGAACGCTTCCAGGATGAGGATGAACTTGCCCTGCGTGATCAGGTACGTCTTGCACGTCTCGTAGATCAGCTCGCTCACCTCGAGCATCGAGCGGTGCACGGCGAGCGCCTTGAGCTGCCGGTAGATGACCAGACCGAACACGCCGCCGAGCGCGCAGACCACGAGGCCGAGGAGGAGGAGCGAGCGGCCGCTCATCCCGAGGAACTCCACGCGGCGGAGGTCCGGGAGCACCAGCCGGGCTTCGTCGGCCCGCGCCGCCGCCGGGAGGAGCAGGGCGAGCGCGGCGCCGCCGAGGGCCGAAAGGGCGCGCGAAAGCGACGTCTTGAAGGTGTTCATGAAGCCTGATCTCCGCTGTTCCCCGGGGCCGGAAGGGGCGGCGCAAGATAGGCAGATCAGGCCTTCAAGTAAAGGGGCTTGCGGCGCACGGCTTGCGACTTGCGCAACCGCAACCGCGCCACTTGCGCCAGGTTTTTCCGCGAGCGGCGAGCCGCGAGCTCACTTGAGGGCGACTTTGCGACCCGGCCCCTCGCCTTCCTTGGCCAGCGCGGCGAAATTGATGTTCCCGAACCCGCTCTGGTTGCAGGCGAACATGATGCGCTTGATCACCTTGAAGGGGATCTTGCGGTCCGCCTGGACGTTGACGAGCCCGCGAAACGGGTGCTCGGTGTCCTGCGCGTGGATGGTCTCGTAACGGCGGCGCTCGTCGCGCAGCGCGTCCTCCAGCTCGGGCACGTTGAGCACGTCGCCCTTCACCAGCTCGTCGGTCGAGGCCACCTGGCGCCCGTCGAAGGTCACCGCGTCGCCGGACACCGAGATGACCGGCGCCCGCTCCAGCTGCGCGCCGTGGTACGCGTCGGGCAGCTTGATGTCCTTGCTCATGTAGAGGACCTCTCCGTTGGCGGAGAAGTTCATCAGCAGGAAGATGACGATGATGGTGAACATGTCGACGAGCGAGGTCAGCATCAGGCCCGCGTAGCCGGTCTTCTTCCCGCGGGCGAACTTCTTGCTGAAGACTCGGCTCTGCTCGATGCGCGGGCCGGGCCGCTTACCGGGTTCGACGATCGCCATCGCTAGTTCAGCGGCGCAACGGTCACGTTGCGCAGCTGCTCCCCCAGGCAGATGTCCACGGTGTTCACCAGGTCGTCGTAGGCGACCGCGTCCTCCGGCTGCACGGTGATCGCGCTCTGGTCCGGCAGGCTGGTCTTGAGCGTCTTCAGCTTGTCGGCGAGCCCCCTGCGGTCGAACGCGGGCTGGCCCGCAGCGGAGGTCACCTTGGGGATCTCCACCGCCGCGCCCGGCATGGTCAGCTGGTAACCCTTTTCGGTGAGGAGGAGCTTCAGGTCGACCGTCTGCTCCTGCTTCTGCTGCGGCTCCGGCGGGCCACCGCTCGAGGAAACTTGGAGGCCGGCGATCTGCGTCCACACCGCGGTGATGAGGAGGAAGCTGATGCAGCAGGAGAGGAGGTCGATGAACGGCACGAGGTTGATCTCGGCGTCCAGCGCCTTCTTGCCGCCCTTGGTATGGGGTTGTGGTGCCGCGCCGGCCATGGTCGTCGCCCTTTTTCCCGGTGGTGTGCGCGCCGCTACTGCTGCGGCAGGTTCTGCGGGACGTGCATCTTGTCCTTGTTCGCCACGATGAGGTTCAAGACGCCCACCGACGTCTCGTTGATGTCGTCGATCATGTGCTGGGTGCGGCCCTGCAGGAGCGAGAACGCCACCAGCGAGGGGATGGCGACGATCAGGCCGAACGCCGTGCAGTTCATCGCTTCGGCGATGCCGTCGGAGAGGACGCGCGCCTTCTCGCTCGCGTCGACGCCGGCCACCGCCGCGAAGCACTGGATGAGGCCGACGATGGTGCCGAGGAGGCCGACGAGGGTGGCGACGTTGCCGATCATCGCCAGGTACCCGGTGCGCTTCTCGATGCGGGGCATCTCGCGCAACGAGGCCTCGTCCATCGCCGCCTGCACCTCATCCTCGCCCTTGGGGACGTTGATGAGGCCGGCCTTGACGATGTTCGTCAGCGGGGTCTGCTTCTGGCCGGCGGTGTAGCTGATCGCCTTGTCCAGATCGCCGTTGAAGATGTGGGTCTTCAGGCCGCGCAGGAACTGCTCCTTGTCCACGCTGGCCGAGAAGAAGAGCACCTGCACGCGATCGATGATGACCGCGATGGCGAAGACCAGGCAGATGGCGATGGGGTACATGCCCGGCCCGCCGCCCTTCCAGTGCTGCGCCAGGGTCTCGAAGAACTGGTTCATCGTGTCCTCTGCTCCGCAAAGAGTTCGAAATCCACCGTGCCGCGGGAAGGGCGTCCACCCTCCGCCCGCCGAACGCCCCGAGGCCACTCCTCGGCTCGCGGGCTCCAATCTTGGGTGCGCATGCCCGGGATGCAATCGGCCGCCCGCTTTCGCTCCGCGAGAGCGCCCGGCGGCGCCGGAAGTTTCCTGAAGTGGACTGTCCGCGGGCGCTTTCGCGGGGTCGGCCGATGGGCTAGCGTCGCGGCCGCGCATGGCCCGCGGATCCGACTTCCCCAAGGTGCGGCACCTCGCGCTGTCCACTGCGGAACGTGACGCGGGCGCCGATGCGATCGTCGTGCCGTTCGAAGCGGAGCGGCCGGAACCTCCCGAGCCCGTCTTGGGAGCGCCCGAAGGCGCCCTGGCGGCGGCCGCGGCCGAATCCGCTCTGCGCGCCGGCGCCCAGGCCGCCGCGCCCGCGGCGACGGGCGCGCCAGCGCCTCCTCCCGCCCAGGTCCGCGCCGTCGCCCGGGTGGTGGTGGTCGACCTGGCGCGGGCGCGCGACGAGGGCGAGGCGTGCCAGACGCCCGCGGGCGCGACGGTGACAGTCGCGGGACGGCCGCTGCGGTGTCCCAACTCCGCGGCCGGGTTGGAGCACGCGGGCGGGGTCGCTGCCTGGGCAACGCATCTCGGCGAGGCCGTGCTGCTCGATGGGCTCGACCGCTGGTACCGCCTCGGTCCCGCGGGCGCCGGCTTCTGCCGCTCCTGCGAGCTGGCCCTGATCGAGGCGCTGCGCGAGAGCTACGGCGATCATTTCCAGCCGTTCGATCCGCTCGCCCCGCTGCGCGCGCAGCCCGAGTCGCGGACGAGCCCGTTCGCGGGAGCTCGCGAGGCGCTGCGGTTCGCCTCGACGGTGGAGGCGGGGAAGAGGGCGGCGCTGCGCGCCCGGGACGAGGCGCGGCGCGGGCGCGAAGTGGAGATCGCGGTGCTGGGCCGCGTCGGCACTCTCACCGCGGCGGCGCTGGCGCTCTGCCGCCACCTCGACGGGCTCGTCTTCGAGCTGCCCTCCCTGGATCCCGAGGAGGCCGTGCTGCCGCTTCTCGCCGTCCGGGCGGCGCTCGGGCTGCGGCCGGCGGTGGGAGTGCTGCCGCCGGCCGCGACCGCGGAGCAGGTCCAGCTCTTTGCGGCGCTCGCGCTCGCTTGCGACGCGGACGTGATGTTGCCGCCGGGGGCCTCTCCGGCGGCGGAAGCGGCGCTGCGCGAACATCGCAAATTCCAGGACGTCGTGCGCGAGCGGTTCCGGCCGTCCGAACCGCTGCTCGATCTGGAGGTGCTCGTTTCCCCGTTCGCCGAGCACTGGGGCGGAGCGCACCTGCGGACCGCGAGCGCCTGCGCGGCGGCGCTGGGACGCGCGCATCTGCTGCTCGGCGCGAGGCTCGATCTGTCCGAACCGCGCGCGCAGATCCTGCTCCTCGCCGGCTGCGCCGCTCTGCCCGCCGAGGACGCGGCGCGCGCGCGCCGCCACGTCGAGTCCGGCGGCGACGCAATCGTGGTGGGAAAGTGCGCCACTTGCGACGAAGAGGGACGCTTCGGACCGCCGGTCTTCCCCGAGGCGAAATCGGGGATGGAGCGGGTCGGCGAAGGACGCGTCTACGCCATCGGCGTGGACTCGGACGCGCCTCCCTCGCCGGAAGCGCAGGTGGTCCGGGCGGCGCGCGAGTTGCTCGGACGCGGACGGTCGCACCTGAGCCTCTCGGGGCGGGCGCGCCTCTTCGCGCGCGCCTACCTCGACCCGGAGCGGAAGCTCGACGTGCACCTCGTCAACCTCGACGCTCCCCGGCCCGCGCAGGGCGTCTTGCTGCACATCGCCGGCCAGGCCGCCGGCGCCGGCCGCACCGGTTACTGGTTCGCCCCGGAACGCGACGCCGGCAAGGACGGCGAGCGCATCTCGCTCAACCCCTCCGGCTTCTCCGTCAGCACGGTCCTTCCGGGCATCTCCGCCGGCGCCCTCCTCGCCGTCCCCCGCTGACTGAAGGGATCACCGCGAAGGCGCGAAGCGCGCGAAGAAACCGGATCAAAGAGGCTTCGCGGTCTTCGCGCTCTTCGCGGTGATCCGCTTTACGGTGTCAGTCCTTGATCACGATCGGGCCGGGAAGGGGAGGGGGTTCGGAGGAGCGTTCCAGGTCGACGATGCGGCGGTTGCCGACGTACTCCATGGTTTCGTAGCGGGCGATCTTGCCGATCTTGCGGACGATCAAGGCCATGCGCTCGGCCTCGTGGAGGATCTGCTCCAGCTCCTCGCGGCCGGGACCCTCTCCCTTGGTGCGGCGGAAGAGCAGCTCGGAAAAACCGAGAATGCTGGTGAGCGGCTGATTCAGCTCGTGCGCCGCCGCGCCGGCCAGCTCGGAGGCGACCTTCGCCTTCTCCGCCAGCGCCAGCTTGGCCTGCGCCGCCTGGAGCTCGGCTTCGACGCGCAACCGGTGCCGCTGATCGCTGAATACGCCCACCGTGGCGGTCTCGCGCCCGCTCTCGGCGAGGAGCGCCGCCGAGAGGTGGACGGGGATCACCTCGCCGCTCTTGGCGACCACTTCGGCGCCCAAGAGCCGGATCTGGGCCTCGCCCGGATTGGCTCCGCGCAGCCGATCCATGATCTCGCGCGCCTGACCCGGCGGGTACACGTCGGCCACCGACATCTTCCCCACCACCTCGGCGGCGGAGAAGCCCGTGACGCGCTCGGCGCCCTTGTTCCAGAGAAGGATCCGGCCGCGCAGGTCGGCGGCGACGATGCCATCCACCGTCGCGTCGATCAGGCGCTCGAGGAAATCCTTCGTCTTGCGCAGCTCCGCCTCGATGGCGCGGGGCTCGGTGACGTCGCGGAAGCTGAGGATGGCACGGCCGTGCTGCGAACGGAGCGGACCGGCGGACACGCTCAACACCAGCCGGCGGCCGTCGCGGGTCTGGATCTCCAGGTCCGCCGACAAGATCCGCCCGCCGCGCTGCAGCTCGCGCCACACCAGCGCGGCGTTCATCGCGCTCTGCGGCGCGACCAGCTCGGTCCAGGGGAGCCCGCGCGCCTGCTCCATGGTGACGCCGAGCGTGGCGCACCCCGCGGGGTTGAGGCTCAGCACCCTGCCGTCCTCGTCGAGCACCGCCATCCCGTCCGAGACGTGGCTGAAGAAGTCCTCGTACCGGCGGAGCTGGTGGACCTCGCGCTCGGCCGCGACGCGCGCGGCCACCTCCTGCGAGCGCTCCGTCTGCGCGCGCCCGACGAGCTGCGCGTTGCGCAGCGCTACCGCGGTGGCGTTGGCGACGATGGAGAGGAACCCGATCTCGCGCGGGGCGAAGGCCGATCGCGCCATCGCGCGCAGGAAGAGGACGCCGACCACGTCGCCTTCCGAAACCATCGGGACGACCGCCACGGCCGAGATCCCCTGCTTGTCGACCGCCTCGCGCACCGGATCGAGCAGGGGGTGCCGCCGCGCGTCGTCGATGACCAGCGGCTTGCGCGTCTGCAGCACCTCGCGGATCTCGGGATACGAAGACAGATCGATGCGCAGCTCGCGCACCATCGCGTCGTCGCTCGCGGCCACCACCCAGCCGGTGCCGCGCTGAGAATCGACCAGCACCAGCGAGCAGCGCTCGACCGTGAGCCGACCAGCGAGCTTCTCCACCACCTCGAAGAGCAGCCGGTCCGTGTCTCCGCTGGCGGCGAAGGTGCGGGTCACGTCGAGGAGCGCGGCCAGGTCCTGCGTCTGCCGCAGCATCTCGTCGCGGTCGCGCCGGGCGCGCGAGAGGGCGCGGAGCAGCGGCGGAAGATCCGCCGAGGCGTAGGGCGCGCGGACGAAGCCGTCCAGGCCGTCGGCGAGCGGGGCCGCGCCATCCGGCGGCAGCACGCCGACGAGCGGGCCGTAGCATTGACGGGCAAGCGCGACCAGCTCCTCCCGATCGCGCGCCGCGAGATCGATCACCGCGGCCACCATTCCGGATGCGCCGGGATCGCCTTCGAGCAGCAGGCCCGAGACGCGAAGCGCGTCGCGCAGCGGCTCGTTGACCTCGGTCAGGCCCAGCAGGGCGACTGTGAGCGGCTTCTGCAACCCGGGCCCTTCGGCTCCCCCACGAGCGAGCATAGCCCAGGCCGCCAGGGTACTGAAAAGCCTGGCGGAAATCCGCCGGTTGGGCTGCCGGGCGACCAGGCGCCCCATCGCTCCCACGCAGCGAGGATTCCGGAGTCGATCCGCGCGCTTGCACGCGGTGTCCGGTCAGCGCGAGCGCCACGCCGACAGTGCGGCGGCGAGCACCTCCTTGACCGCGACGCCATGGTCGCGCGCGCGCGCGGCAATCCTCGAACTCGGGAGCCGCGTTGACCACCGCCCCGCCGCGTCGACCGACCTTCACCCGGACGCGGCCGTAGGGTGTCGCGACCTCGATCACTTCGCGATCGAGGACGCTCCGCTCGACGCGGTATGCGCGGATACCGAGCGTGCTCGTCTCGCGGAAGAGCGCCTCTTCGACGGCCGGCCGGGCGGATTCGGGGACCACCGCGCCGAGCACGTGCCCGGGTCTGCCTTTCTTCATCGTCACCGGTGCGATCCACGCATCGGCGGCGCCCGCGGAGAGGATCGCCTCGAGCGCGGCGGCGACGAGCTGGGGAGAGAGATCGTCCAGGTTCGCCTCGATCACCCAGCCGGCGCCTCCTCCGGGCTGCGCGCGGACGGGAGCGCCGAGCACCGCCCGGAGCAGGTTCGGCGCGTCCTCCCAGCGCTTGCTCCCGGCGCCGTATCCGACCGCGCCGACCGCCATCTCCGGCAGCGCCTCCGCGGGCTCGGTCCAGGCGGCGAGGAGCGCCGCGCCGGTCGGCGTGGTGCGCTCGCCTGGTCCGCTGGGCCGCAGTATCCGGCCGCGCATCACCTCGAGCACCGCGGGGGCGGGGATGGGGATCGGGCCGTGGGCCGCGCGCGCCGTCCCACCTCCGGATGGAGGCGGGAGGGAAACGATGCGCACGGGAGCCAGCGCGGCGACCAGGGCCGCGCTGCCCACCACGTCGACGATCGAATCGATCGCTCCGACTTCGTGGAATTCGACCTCGTCGGGCGGCACTCCGTGCACGCGCCCTTCCGCTTCGGCCAGCCGCGTGAACGCGAGGAGCGCCAGCTCGCGCGCGCGATCCGGAAGGCGCGCCCGCCCGAGGAGCTCGCGGATGACGCGAAACGGGCGGTGATGCGGCTCGCCACGGAGCACCTCGGGCGGCACGCGGACCTCGACGTGGAGGGCCCGGATCCCGCTCACCTCGACCGGCTCTGCGACGATGCGCGTGCTGCGCAGATCCGGCGCTCCGGACGCGTCCGCCAGCGCTGCCAGGCATTCGTCGAGCACCGACCGCGGCGCGCCGAGATGCAGCAGCGCCGCCAGCATCATGTCGCCGGCGACGCCCCCCACCGGGTCCAGCGCGAGGACGGTCAAAGTGCGCGTCCCCCGGCCGCGGCGCGGGCGATGAGCGCGGCCTGGAAGCCGGCGCCGAATCCGTTGTCGATGTTCACCACCGACACGTTCGCCGCGCAGGAGTTCAGCATCGCGAGCAGCGCGGCGAGGCCGCCCAGCGAGGCGCCGTATCCCACGCTGGTGGGGACCGCGATCACGGGACGCGGCACCAGTCCGCCGACCACCGACGGCAGCGCGCCCTCCATTCCGGCGCAGACCACCAATGCGTCGGCCGCGCGCAGGTCCGGCGCGCGCCGGAGCAGCCGGTGGATGCCCGAGACGCCGGCGTCGTACAGGCGTTCGACCGCGGCGCCGACAAATCCCGCAGTGACCGCGGCCTCTTCGGCGACGGGAATGTCGGTGGTGCCGGCGCAGACCACCGCGACCACTCCCTGCGGCTCCCGCAGAGGACCTGGTGCCCGGGCGTGGAACGTCCTCGAGATCGGGTCGTAGCGTCCCTCGGGAGCGGCCGCCCGGGCCGCGTCCGCCGCTTCCGGGCCGAGGCGGGTCACCAGCACCGCCTGCCCGAGCTCGCGCAGGCGCGCGACCAGCTGCCCGATCTGGTCGGGCGACTTCCGCTCTCCGAAGATCACCTCGGGGGCACCTTGCCGCACCGCCCGATCTCCATCGAGCTGGGCGAAGTCCGCGATCCTCTGCACGGGCAGCTCTTCCAGCGTCCGCGCCGCCTCGGCCACGGGAAGCTCGCCGCGCCTCACCCTCTCGAGCAGCTCCTTCAACCCATGCAGGTCCACCGCCCCGATCTAGCCGAGCGGAGGACAAAAAGCATTCACCGCGAAGCGCGCGAAGCGCGCGAAGATGATTTTCGAAAGGAACCTCTTCGCGCGCTTCGCGCTCTTCGCGGTAAATCCTTTAGCCGGTCAGGCGGCGCCGAGGAGCTTCAAGAGGCGGGAGAGGGATTCCTCCTCGGGGGCCGCGACGATGCGGCCGGCGAAGCGGACGCCCGGCAGGCGCAGGTCGGTGACCAGCAGGAGCACCGAGTCCAGGTCGCCGAAGCATGCGTTCAGCGCGCGCTCCAAGGGACCGACCTCGACGTGGGGGATGGAGGGGACCAGGGTGACTCCCACCGCCGCGCCGACTCCGCCGACGTAGCTCGAGACGACGATGTTCGCCGCCTCGGCGAGAGCGCTCGTGTACATCGGCACGCCCGAACCGAGCGGCTCGAGCACCGGCTGGCCGAGAAGCAGCCCGCCCATCAGGGTCGCGCCTTGCTCGGTGAAGTGGAGCAGCCACCGCAGCCGCGCCCCTCCTTCCACCGTGAAGTGGACGGCGAACGAAGGGCCGCCGGGCTGCAGCACGCGGGCGACCGCGCCGCGCGGCGCGACGTGGGCCTTGGGCATGTCGGCGTCGACCGAGGTGCCCAGGAGCCGCCCCAGCGAGCGCGCCGCATCCGTCGAGGCGAGCCCGGCGAGCTGGCGGAGCGCCTCCACCTGCGCGGAGGAGAGCATCAGCGGCGACAGCAACCCTCGCTCGCTCACGCGGCCCCTTTCGCCGCCGGCGCCGGCTTCGACGGATCGTGGATGCCGCACAGCTCGGCGAGGCCGCGCGGGTCGAGCACCAGGAGCGGCCGCCCGTTGCCGAGCACGGTGATGCCGGAGAGGCCGCGCACCCGGTCGAGGGGCGGAAAGAGCGGCTTGAGCACCGCTTCCTCCTGTCCCACCAGGCGGTCGACGGACACCGCGAAGCGCAGGCCGTCCACCTCCATCACCACGAACGGCCGCGGCCCGGGGGGCGCCAGCGACGGAAGGCCGAACAGCTTGGCGAGGCCATACGCGCGCACCAGCTCGCCCATCACCACCAGGGAGCGCGCGTCGAAGCCTTCTCCGCCGCGCGCGGAGAGGTCGTACTCCGTGGTGAGCAGGACGCGGTGCAACGGGACCCCGTAGAGCTCGCCACCCACCTGTACGAGGAGCAGGTTGGCCATGCTGACGGAGAGGGGCAGCTCGAGCACGAAGGTGGTGCCCTTCCCGGGCGCGCTGCGGATCGAGACCTTGCCGCCGAGCGATTCCACCTTGCGTTGGACCGCGTCCAGACCCACGCCCCGCCCGGACACTTCGGTGGCGTCGTCGCGCGTCGACACCCCGGGGAGGAATGCCAGCTCGTACGCGGCATCGTCGGAGAGCGCGTCGGCCGCCTCGCGCGTCATCACGGCATTCTTGACCGCCTTGCGGCGCAGCGCCGCTGCGTCCATGCCGCGGCCGTCGTCCTGCACCTCGACGAACACCTTGTCGCGCTCGCGGCGGGCGGTGAGCGTGAGCTTGCCGCGCGCCGCCTTGCCCGCCCGCTCGCGCGTCTTCGGATCCTCGAGCCCGTGATCGGCGGCATTGCGCACCAGGTGCGAGAGCGGATCGCCCAGGGCCTCGATCACGGTCCGGTCCAGCTCCACGTCGGCGCCCTGCACGTCCAGCTCGATGCTCTTCTCGAGCCGGTGCGCGAGATCGCGCACGGCGCGCGGGAGCCGCTCGGTCAGCGACGAGAACGGGGTCAAGCGCGCGCTCATCACCCGCCCGTGCAGCTCGCGCGCGGTGCGACGCAGGCGGTCGATCTCCCCTTCCAGCCTCGCCGCCAGGTGTTCCGGAAGCCGCTTGGCGGCCTCGCGGAGCCGCGCGATGCCGTGCATGACATCGGCGGCCTGGTCGAGCAGTTGGTCGAGCGCCTCGGCGCGGACGCGGACGGTGGGCTCGGGCCGCAGATCGTCCGGGTCGACCGGGGGCGGCGTCAGTCCCCGCACGGGCGGCGGCGTCGGATGTCCCCGGATCGTGGGATGCGGAGGCGACACGATGGGAACCGGCGGCGGCGGGAGCGGCCGCCCTTCCTCGACGGCGCGGGCGGCAGGGGCGATGCGCACCTCGACCTGCTCCACCTCCGGCAGCGCGACGAGCGCCTCGCGCACTTCGTCGGTCGCGGTCAGGGTGGCCAGGAGCGCGGCGAGCCGCGCTCCGCCCTTCTGCTGCATGAGCTGCGCCGGAGTGGGATCGATCTCCAGCAGCGTCCCCATCGCCTTGAGCTTGCGCTGCACGATCAGGGCGCGCGCGCCCGGGGCCGCGCACGTCTTGGAGAGGACCACCGAGATCTCGAGACGCGGCAGCGACGGATCGGCGGTCGGCATCACCGGGGGCGGCGGCGGCCGCGCCGGGGCGAGCGCCGGATCGGGCAGCGACTGCGCAGCCTTGGCGAGCCGGTCGACGAGCGTGATGGTCCGCTCGTCGTCCTCCTTCTTGTCGAGCTTGACGATCTCCTTCACCAACGCATCGGTGGCGGCGAAGAGCAGGTCCACCTCCGCGCGCTCGATCTTCCCTTCCTTCCCCTTGAGGCGGGCGATGAGGTTCTCGGCGGCGTGCGCGATGTCGACGATGCGGGTGAACCCGAGCGTCGCCGCGCTGCCTTTCACCGAGTGCATGCGGCGGAAGATCGCGTCCCACAGCGGCGCGGCGGGCGGCTCCTGCTCGAGCCGCACCAGTTCCGACTGCAGCGTGGCGAGATGCTCGGACGCCTCCGCCACGAAGAGCGTCAGGTACTTATGGGAAGTGGACGGCACCGTCGGCTACTCGCCGAGCACCTTCTTGACGACGGCGAGCACGTCCTCGCCCCGGAAGGGCTTCACGATGAAGTCGGTCGCGCCCGCCTCGATCGCCTCCATCACCAACGACTCCTGGCCGAGGGCGCTGCACATCACCACCACCGCGTTGGGATCGTGCTGCACGATCTCGCGGGTAGCGTCGATGCCGCTCTTGTACGGCATGACGATGTCCATGGTGACGAGGTCCGGCTTGAGCTCGCGGAAGAGATTGACCGCCTGCACGCCGTCGTCCGCCTCGCCGGCGACCGTGAACCCTGCCGAGGAGAAGATGTCGCGGAGCGTGTTCCGCATGAAGAGGGCGTCGTCGACGATGAGGACGCGCTTGGGCATCGCTTAAGCCTCCACCAGGTTGTCGATGGCCCGCTGCAGGAGCTCGGCGTCGATCAGCTTCACCGGGCCCTCCGCAAGCTCCACCGTGGCGCACGCCGCAGCGAGAGGCTGCGGCAGCGGCTCGCCATCGCTCGGGAGCGATTCGATGCCCGCCACCTCGGCCACGTACAGCCCGACGTCCCCCCTGGGACGCTGCAACATCACCACGCGCCCCTCCGGACGGGCGGGGCGCGGCTTGAGCCCGACGAGCGGCCCCAGATCGACCACGCAGGCGACGCGGCCCTGCTGGTTCATCACTCCCAGGAGCGCCGGCGGTGCGCGCGGGACGCGCGCGATGGTCGACACCTCGGTCACCCTGCGCACCGCCCAGAGCGGCAGCGCGTAGCGCTCCCCGGAGTGGATGCAGATGACGGCGCGCACTCTTCGGTCACTCCAGCTTGAAGCGCGAGACCACGCTCTGTAGCTCGACGCTGATGTTGGTCAGCTCCTGCGAGGCCTGGGCCATCGAGGCGGTGGTCGCGGTCTGCTCGCGGACGGCGCGCTGCACCTCGTCGAGGGAGCGCGCATTGCCGGCCGCGACGCCGCGGATCTCCTGGAAAGCCTCCACCATCTCCGCGGAGCCCTGCAGCTGCTCGCGCGCGAGCCGCGAGATGGCCTGAACGCGCTCGGATCCGGTCTGCGTCGCGTTCACGATCTCGTCGAGGGAGAGGATGATCTGCGCGAGGTCCTCGCGGCCCTGCCCCAGCTCGTCGATGCCTTCCTTCATCGCCGCCACCGCGTGCTGGCTGCGCTGGCTGATCTCGTGCGCCAACCGGCTGATCTGCTCGGCGCTGCGCCCGGCGCTCTCCGCGAGCTTGCGCACCTCGTCGGCGACGACCGCGAAGCCTCGGCCGTACTCGCCGGCGCGCGCCGCCTCGATGGCGGCGTTCAGCGCGAGCAGGTTGGTCTGCTGCGCGACGCCGGTGATGGCGACGACGATCTTGCTGATCTCCTGCGTCTTCTCGCCGAAGGCGAAGACGGTCTCGCTGGCCGCCTCGATCTCGGCGAACACCTTCTTGATCTTCTCCGCCGCCAGTTGGGCCGCCGCGCCGCCCGCCTGCGCCGCGGTCGAGGTCGCCGTGGCGGTCTCGGCGGCGGCGCCCGCCGTCTTGGCGCTCGAGCCGATCGAATCCGCGATGCGGCCGATGAGGGAGCTCGCCTTCTCCACCAGCTGCAGCTGATGCTCGGCGCCCTGGTTGATCTTGGCCATGCTGCGGTCGATGTTCTCCGCCTGCGCGCTGACGTTGGCGGAGGACTCCTGCATCTCGTCCGCGCTATCGGCGACCGAGCGGCTGGTGCGCTGGATGTGCCCCACCAGCTCGCGCAGGTTCGCCTGCATGTTGGAGATGGCGGTGGTCAGCTCGTCCACCTCGTCGCGGCCCAGCCAGTCGGTGCGCTCGGTCGCGAGCGGCTTCGACAGGTCGCCGCGGCTGATCTCGAGCGCGCTCCGGTTGAGCTGCATCGCGCGGTTTGCGACCTGCTTGAGGCCGATCGCCACCGCCAGCGCCACGCCGAGCCCGACCAAGGCGCCGAAGAGGGCGTGCTCCGGCGCGAGGTGCTGCCGGAGCGCCTCGTAGCTGAGCACGCCGGACAGCACGCACCACAGCGTCAGGTCGCCAAGAAGGATCTTCTGGAAAAGCCCGACGCGGCGCGGACCTCGCGGAACGGGCGGCTGGCTGCGGCGCGGCGGCAGCGCGACGGGCGGCGGAATGGCGCGCGGCGGGACCGCGCGGAGCGGCTCGATCGCCGGGGGTGTGTGGCGCGGCGAATCGTGCCCCGGCCGTCCTGGCTCCTGCCCCTCCGGCAGCGCATGGTCCTGTGCGGCGGGGGTCGCCATCGGCCGCCCACTGTATCCCGGCGAGCGGCAAGGGCAAATGTGCGCTAGAACAAATCAGGCCATGGCAGGTGGGACAACGCGGCAGGTCGGAGGCCCTGGTGCGCCGGGCCCGGAAGGCGCGCTCGACGAGCGCACGCGCCGCATCCTGGCATCGATCGTGCGCGATCACATCCAGGGCGGCGAGCCGGTCGGCAGCCACGCCATCGCGCGGCGGCCGGAGGTGGACTGTTCGTCGGCCACGGTGCGCGCGGTCATGGCGGACCTCGAGGCGCTCGGGTACCTGGGGAAGCCGCACACCAGCGCCGGGCGCGTGCCCACCCCACGCGGGTACCGCTATTACGTCGACGTCCTGCTGGACCTCACCCCTCCGCTCGCCGCCGAGCGCCAGCTCATCGAGCGGCGCGCGCAGGACGCCGCTTCCCAGGTGGATGGGCTCATGGCCGAGGCATCGCGCATCCTGCACCGCCTGACGCGGCACGCTGGCGTCGTCGCCTCTCCCCGCCCCCAGGGCGAGCGCCTGCGGCGCATCGAGTTCCTCAAGCTCCGCGAGGGCCGCATCCTCGCCGTCCTCGTCTCCGCCGCCGGGCGGGTGCAGAACCGGCTGCTCGCGATGCCTTCGCCGCCGCCCACCGAGTCGGAGCTGGTCGAGGCGCAGAATTATCTCAATTCCCTGCTCGGCGATCTGACCCTGGAGGAGGCGCGCAGGCGGCTGGCGCTGGAGCGCGAAGAGGAGCGCAGCGAGCTGTCGCGCTTGCGCGAAAGGGCGCTGCAGCTCGGCGTCGCCGCGGTGCAGCTCGACCAGCCCGCGGTGCACCTCGACGGCCAGGCCAGCTTCCTCGAGGAGCCGGCGCTGGCGCACGACGTGGCGAAAATGCGCGCGCTCTTCCGTGCGCTCGAAGAGAAGGATCGCTTGCTGCACGTGCTCGATCGCACGTTGGCTGCGGAGGAGCTGACCATCTTCATCGGGAAGGAGAGCGGCATCTCCGAGCCCGAGCTGTCCATCGTCGCCGCTCCGTACCGGCGCTCGGGCGAGATCGTCGGGGCGCTCGGGGTCATCGGCCCCACCCGCATGGATTATTCGCGCGTCATCCCGCTGGTCGAGTTCACCGCTCGCGCCATCGGCCTGGCGCTGGACCCCAGCGAACGATAGGAGAGGACCGCCTTGTCCGAGCACCACGATGGCGGCGGCGCGCCGCCGGACGCCCCGCAGGACCCGCAGGAGGGGCGCCCCCAGGCGGCAGCGCAGCCGCAGGAGATGCAGCCGGAGCAGCCGCCGCCCTCCCGCGAGGACCTCGAGCGCAAGGTGGCGCAGCTCTCGGCCATGCTCGAGGACTCGACGAGCCGCGCCCGCGAGACGCAGGAGCGGCTCAAGGACACCCACGAGCGGCTGCTGCGCGTGGCGGCGGAGTTCGACAACTTCAAGAAGCGCGCGATCAAGGAGAGGGAAGACGCGCAGAAGTTCGGCATCGAGCGGCTGCTCAAGGACTTCCTGCCGGTGGCGGACAACCTCGAGCGCGCGCTCGACCACGCCGAGGAGCACGACCTGCGCCAGGTGATCGAGGGCGTCAAGCTGGTGCAGAAGCTCCTCGACACGACGCTCGCCCGGCACGGAGTCACCGGGTTCTCGGCGCTGGGCCAGCCGTTCGATCCAAACCTGCACGAGGCGCTAATGCAGCAGGAGTCCGACGCGCCGGCGGGCACGGTGGTGTCGGAGATGTCGCGCGGGTACAAGCTGAACGAACGACTGGTGCGCCCCGCGGCGGTGGTCGTCGCGAGGCCTCGATCCGGCGGAACGCCGCCCCAGCCCGGACGGCCCGGCGGTGCCCCTCCGGCGGAT
Organism: Myxococcales bacterium; assembly: GCA_045802765.1. Classification (GTDB taxonomy): domain Bacteria; phylum Myxococcota; class Myxococcia; order Myxococcales; family 40CM-4-68-19; genus VBKO01. Next base: position 84 of record JBJMQJ010000413.1, on the reverse strand, counting down.
GCCAAGTAGGTAATCCGCCTACGTTTCCCTTTGTTGACCAGCCGGCCCCGTTCCGTCCAATCTAGCCCTTCCACGAGGGGGCGG
>JBJMQJ010000412.1:0-14734 GCA_045802765.1 Myxococcales bacterium | reverse complement strand
GGGCGGAAGGATAGAGATCCGGGCGCGACCCGACGACGAGCGCGTCCGCTTCGAGGTGCAGGACCAGGGACCCGGGATTCCTCCCGAGTACCGCCAGCGCGTCTTCGAGAAGTTCTTCCGGGTGCCTGGCACGAAGGGAGAAGGCATCGGGCTCGGCCTCTACATCTCGCACGAGATCGTCTCGGCGCACGGTGGCGACATGGGCCTCGACACGACGGCCGGGAAGGGGAGCCGCTTCTGGTTCACCCTGCGCGTCCCCGGCCACGCGTGAGCGAACCTGCCGTGGTCCGTGATACCGATCCGGTCGAGTGACTCGATGAGCCGATCGGGGGTAGCTTCGATGAAGCGTTGCGTGTGCTTCGTGTGCCTCGCTGCCTGCACCGCGGCGAGCAACGTCCGGCGCGAACCCGCGGCTGACGTTGCACCCACCGGAAGGTTGCGCGCCGCGATCAACTTCGGGAATCCCGTGCTGGCACAAAGAGACGCGGCGAGCGCCGAGCCGCGCGGTGTCTCGGTGGATCTGGCGCGCGAACTGGGCCGCCGGCTGGGGGTGCCCGTCGACCTCGTCGGCTACGACGCCGCCGGCAAGGTGGTCGAGGCGGTCAAGAGCGGCGCGTGGGACGTCGCGTTCCTGGCGGTCGATCCGGAGCGCGCCAGCGAGATCGCCTTCACGGCACCGTACCTCGTGATCGAAGGGACCTACGCGGTGCCGGTGGATTCGCCGTTGCGTGCGATCGAGGAGGTCGATCGCGACGGAGTGCGCATCGCGGTGGGCGCCAAGAGCGCCTATGACCTCTACCTGACCCGCACGCTGAAACGGGCGCAGTTGGTGCGCGCGCCGACCTCGCCCGGGGCGATCGAGCTGTTCCAGCGGGAAAAGCTCGAAGCCGTCGCCGGCGTCAAGCAGCCGCTGCTCCAGCTCGCGAAGGCCAATCCGGCGGTCCGCGTGATGGAGGGCCGCTTCATGGCCATCGAGCAGGCGATGGGCATGCCCCGAGGTCGCGCAGGAGCGGCCAGCTATCTCCGCGCCTTCGTCGAGGAGATGAAGGCGTCTGGTTTCGTCGCCAAGGCGCTGGAGCGAAGCGGGCAGCGCGACGCGGTGGTCGCGCCCCCGTCGCCGGCGAGATGAACGCCTCGCGGTGAGCTACTGCTTCACCGTCTTTTCTTCGCGGACCACGTCTCCCTTGGCGTTCTTCTCCTTGGTCTCGGTGGTGGTCGTCTTGGTATCTTTTCCGATGCCCGGCCGATCGCGCTCGGCGGTCGTCTCGGTCTTGGCCACCGTCCCCCCGCCGGCGCGGGAGCGCGCCTTGGAGTGCACCTTGGTCTTGTTCGTCGTGCTCCCCTTGGTTCGCTTCTTCTCGATCTGGACCTCGTTCCGGTCCTTCTTGACCTCGACCTTTTCCTTCTCCTCGGCCTTGAGTCCCGAGGCAATCAGGCCGAGACCAGCCAGCGCGCACGCGATCCGCTTCATGGGTCGTCTCCTTGTGGGGAGACCAAAGTTGTAGACGCACGCGCCTCGTCACAACGGCTGGGCGCCTGCCTGGCCGCCGGTGTCGGGGCTGAAGTGCCGAGGCCTGCCACGTCCGCTCCCTAGAGCAGCTTGTCGGGCGTGATCGGCAGGGTCCGGATGCGCCGACCAGTCGCGTTGAAGACCGCGTTGGCGATCGCCGCCGCCGCGCCGCACAGACCCAGCTCGCCCACGCCTTTCACGCCGGCCGGGTTGACGTGCTCGTCCTGCTCTTCGACGAAGTATGGCTCGACGACGCCGACGTCGGCGTTGCTCGGCACGTGATAATCGGCGAGGTCGCGGCTCATGATGCGGCCCAGCTTCTCGTCGTAGACGGAATGCTCGAGCAGCGCCATGCCGATGCCCCACACCATGCCGCCCATCAGCTGGCTGCGCGCAGTGCGCGCGTTGAGGACGCGGCCCGGCGCGAACACGCCGACCATGCGCGAGACTCGCACGCTGCCCAGGTCCGGATCGACGAGCACTTCGGCGAATTGGGCGCCGAACGCCAGGTTCGTGTACTTCTTGCGCTCCTCGCCTGGCGCCGCCTTGCTGCGCGCCTCGACCGGCTTCCCGCCCGAGCGGCGGACGACGTCCGCATAGGTATCGGTGCGGCCCTGCGCGGCGAGACGGCCTTCTTCGACCCGCACCTCTTCCGCGCGCGCGCCGTGCAGCGGCGAGGCGGGATCGGCGACGGCCAGCTGCAGCAGCTTCTCTCGCAGCGCCGCGCAAGTGAGCAGAACGGCCGATCCCACGCTCGCGGCCGTCATCGATCCCGCGGAGATGGGCGCCTCCGGCATCTCGCTGTCGCCCAGGTCGAAGCGCACCTTCTCGTACGGCAGCCCCAGCGCGTCGGCGGCAACCTGCGCCATCACCGTGTAGGTCCCCGTGCCGAGGTCGACGGTGCCGCTCTCCACCTGGGCGCTGCCGTCGGGAAGCATGCGCGCCACCGCGCTGGCCGGCGAGAAGTTCGCCGGGTACGATGCCGTCGCCATGCCCATGCCCACGAGCAGACCGTCGCGGGTTTGAGAGCGCGGCTTCGCCGCACGCTTCTCCCAGCCGAATCGCCGGGCCCCCTCGGCGTAGCACTGTCGCAGCGCCTTGCTGGAGAAGGGCTTCCCCTCGCTCGGGTCGATCTCCGCATGGTTCTTCAGCCGCAGCGCGAGCGGGTCGAGCGCCAGCGCATGGGCCAGCTCGTCGAGCGCGGATTCGACCGCGAAGCTCCCGCTCGACTCGCCCGGCGCGCGCATGAAGGTCGGCGTCCCGATGTCGAGGCGCACCACGCGGTGCTTGGTCTCGATGTTCGGACAGGCATAGAGATGGCGCGCCTGCAGCGCGGCCGCCTCGACGAAGACGTCGAACCGCGAAGTGGCGGAAGTGCTCGCGTGCCGCACCGCCGTGAGCTCGCCGTCCCTTCTCGCTCCGAGGGCCACGGACTGCAGCGTCTGCGGCCGTCCGCCGACCATCCCGAACATCTGCTGCCGCGTGAGCGCCAGCTTGACGGGCCGCCCGACCTGCTTCGCCGCCAGCGCGGCGATGAGGACGTGCGACCAGGGCGATCCTTTGCAACCGAACCCCCCGCCGACGAACTTGGTCAAGACGCGCACGTTCTCCTTCGGGATCGCGAACGCGTTGGCGATCTTGTTGCGCACCGCGAACACCCACTGCGACGAGTCGTGGATGGTCACGCGATCGGGTGCCGTCCAGGCGGCGACGGTCGCGTGCGGCTCCATCGGGTTGTGCGTCTCGGGCTGCACTTCGTAGGCCTGCTCGATGCGCCCCTCGGCCTCGCGCAGCCCGCGGGCCGCGTCGCCGTGCGCCGAATCGGGCTCCTGCTTGCGCCCGCCGGCGATGATGTCGTGCGGAAAGGCCCGGTCGAGCTCGTCTTCGACGCGCACCGAGTGCGGCTCCGGCTCGGCGCGGACGCGGACCAGCAGGGCGGCATGAGTGGCGCGCTCGAGCGTATCGGCCACCGCGACGGCGACCGGTTGGTTGCTGAAGAGGATGCGATCGTCCTGCAGCACCTGCACCACGCGGTCCGGTGGTTCGCCCTGCGGCTTGCCCGGCAGGCGCAGCGCGGTGCGCGGCGTGATGATCGCAAGGACGCCGGGCTCGCGCTCGGCCGCCCTGGTGTCGATCTCGGCGATACGCCCCTTCGCGGTGCCGCTCGTCACCAGCACGGCGTAAGCCGCGCCCGGCACCTGCACCTCGTACGAATAGCGCGCCTCGCCGGTCACCTTGGCGCGCCCGTCCGCGCGTACCAGCGGCTTGCCGACGGTCGTCATGCGCCCTCCGCCGCAAGCATGAGCGCGCGGACCACCGTCCGCTTGGCCAGCTCCACCTTGAAGCCGTTGTCGCGGCGCGGATGCGCATCGCGCAGTGCCGCCTCCGCCGCCCGGCGGAATACCTCCATCCGCGGCGTTTCGCCCGAGAGCGTCCGCTCCGCCTCGACCGAGCGCCATGGTTTCGTGCCCACGCCTCCGAGCGCGATGCGCGCCGTCTGGATCCGTCCGTTCGCCACCTCCAGCGCCGCCGCGCAGGACGCGAGCGCAAAAGCGTACGAGATCCGATCGCGCACCTTCACGTACCGGGAACGCGCAGCGGCTGCCGTGGCCGGCACGAAGACCCAGGTGATCAGCTCGCCGGGATCGAGGGCGAACTCGCGCTCGGGGTGATCGCCGGGAAGGAGGTGGAAGTCGCCGAACGGCACGTCGCGCTCGCCTCGCGGCCCGCGCACGTGGATCGTCGCCTCGAGCGCCGCGAGCGCGACGCACATGTCGGACGGGTGCACCGCGATGCACTGCTCGCTTCCGCCGAGGATGGCGTGCATCCGCGTCCAACCCTGGAGCGCGTCGCATCCGGTCCCCGGATTGCGCTTGTTGCATCTCGTCGACAGGTCCCGGTAATACGCGCAGCGGGTCCTCTGCATGAGGTTCCCTGCCACGGTCGCGACGTTGCGCAGCTGCGGCGAGGCGCCGGAGAGCAAGGCCTCCGAGAGCGCGGGAAAGCGCCTCTTCACCTCGGGGTGCGAGGCCACCGCGCTGTTCGTCGCGGTGGCCCCCAGCCGGATGCCGTCCGGCCGCGGCTCGATGCGCGAGAGATCCAGGCGGGTCACGTCCACCACGCGCGCCGGATTGAGCACCTCGAGCTTCATCAGGTCGACGAGCGAGGTGCCGCCCGCGAGGAACGCTGCCTCCGGCTGGGCAGCCGCCTGCACCGCCTCGTCCACGCTGCCGGCGCGCTGGTAGGCGATCTGGCGCATCAGGTCCTCCCGCGCACGCTGCGCACCGCAGCGACGATGTTCGGGTACGCGCCGCAGCGGCAGATGTTGCCGCTCATCCCCTCGCGGATGTCCGCGTCGGTCGCGCCGCCGCCCTCGTGCAGGAACCCGATGCACGAGAGGATCTGCCCCGGCGTGCAATACCCGCATTGGAACGCGTCCTCTTGCAGGAACGCCTCCTGCGCCGGGTGGAGCGTCCCGTCCTTGATCAAGCCCTCGATGGTGGTGATGGACCGGCCGTCGTATTGCGCGGCGAGCGCGAGGCAGGAATCGATCCGCATGCCGTCGGCCAGCACGGTGCAAGCCCCGCACTGGCCCATGTCGCAGCCTTTCTTCGTGCCGGTCAGACCGAGGTTCTCGCGGAGCAGATCGAGGAGCGTGGTCCGCGGATCGATGCGCAGCGAGCGCCGCCCGCCGTTCACCACCAACGTGATGTCCATCGGGTCTCCGGGTGCGGATGCGGCGCTCGCCTCTCGCCGCACCTGGCCGCCGCCGGCGCACGCGGCGACGACCGTCACGGCGCCGACGACGAGGAACTCGCGACGGCCCAGGCCATCGTCGTTCGCATTCTCGGGCATGCGAGCCAGAATTCACGCGGCGGGGCGAAGCGGAATCCAGCGCGGTACGTACTCGTCGCCAGTTGGACGAAAGTCCGACCGCGCGGCCGTCGTGCTTCAGGGCGCCGGCGTCAGCTGCAGCGGGATAGCGGCCTGCGGGGCCACCGGATCGTTCGACTGGATCACGAGCAGGCCGCTCGACGGCGCAGCCGCGCCAGCCGCCAGTCCCACGCCGATGTAGCAGGACGCTTGCGGCCCGAGCGCGATCCCCGCGAAGCAGTTGCTGAAGCCCCCGCGATTGGCCGCGACGATCTGGAACGATTCCGGATTGGCGCCGCCCAGCTCGATGCTCTGCAACAGCAGGGTGGCGCCGCCCTTGTTCGTCACGGGGACGGTATCGAAGGCTGAAGCAGGGAGGAACGTCAGGGCTCCGCTGGTCACGATGACGGGTCGGTCGGGGAGTCCCGCGCCGGTCAGCGAGACCAGTGCAATCCCTGCGTTGGAGACGAGCCGCAGCGTGGCGATGCGCACGCCCTCGGCGGAGGCGGTGAACGCGAGCTGCAGGATCGCGGCGGCGCTCTTGTTCGCGGGGATCGGCACGTTCAGCGTCCGGTCGACGCTCGCCTGCGAGACCGAGAAGTCGCCTGCGTTCGGCCCGACGACGCCGATTTCGGAGATCAGGAGCGGCGTTTTCTTGCTCGTGTTGTAGACCATGAGCACCGCTGTCCGCGTCGCGCCGATGGGGATCGCGCCCTGGACCGTGTTCTGGAGCGCGCCGAAGTTCACGTCCGGAGTCGGCGGGGTGCCCAGGACGGCGCTCGCATTGTTGATGAACCACGAAGCTCCGTCGATCGTCGCAGGCGGAGGGATCTGCGTACCGCCGCCGCCTCCACCACCGCCGCCGCCCCCGCCACCCCCGATGCCTTGCGCCTGGGCGACATCAGGCGCCTGCGCACCACCGGGCGCCTGGGCGACACCGGGCGCCTGGTCGGTCACCGGGCTGCCGGGCGCTGCAGGGTCAGGCGCGCCGGTCCCTCCACAGGCAGCAGCGACGACGAGCAGCAGGACGGCGAGGTTCCCAAGGCGGAAGTTCATGGTGGCGTTCTCCTGTGCTCTTCCGAACACCGTGGCGCGCCGGGGCGGGACAATTGATTTGCAAGGCGCAACCGGCATCGCCGCGCTGTTAGCCGGTCAAAGAGGTGCTCACGGTCGTGCAGGCAGGCTCGAGCCGGACCGCGGGGAATGGGCGATGGACCCGCAGCGCCGCGCTATGATGGTCCCGCCCGAGGTGCAACCAGCGTGGCGATCGCGTTCATCAGCCATCCGGCGTGCCTGCGGCACGAGATGGGCGAGGGGCACCCGGAGCGCCCCGAACGGCTGTCCGCGATCGAAGAGAAGCTGCTTGCCTCGCGGCTCGACTACTCCATCGTCCGCGCCGACGCGCCCGAGGCGACGCGCGAGCAGCTCCTGCGCGTCCACGAGCGCGCGTACCTCGACGAGCTCGAGCAACTCTCGCCTGAGAAGGGACTCGCCTGGATCGATCCCGACACGGCCATGTGCCCCGATACGTTGCCGGCGGCGCTGCGCGCGGCGGGAGCGGGGATCCTCGGCACCGACCTCGTGATCGGCCGGAAGGCCGGGGCCGCGTTCTGCAGCGTGCGGCCGCCCGGACACCACGCCGAGCGGGCGCGGGCGATGGGATTCTGCTTCTTCAACAACGTGGCGGTCGCGGCGGCGCACGCGCTCGACCACCACGGCTTGCGCCGCGTCGCGGTCGTGGATTTCGACGTGCATCACGGCAACGGCACCGAAGACATCTTTCGCGACGACTCGCGCGTGCTGATGGTGTCGACCTTCCAGCATCCGTTCTATCCGGGCAGCGGCGTCGAGGGCCGGTCGGAGCGCATGGTGAACGTCCCTCTCCCCGCCGGCGCCGCGGGCGAGGTGTTCCGCGCCGCGGTCACGCGGGAGTGGCTGCCGGCGCTTGACCGGTTCCAGCCGGAGATGATCTTCGTCTCCGCCGGATTCGACGGGCACCGCGACGACGGCATGGCCATGCTGCGCCTGCTCGAGTCCGACTACGCATGGGTCACGCAGCAGATCCGGTCCGCGGCGGCGCGCCACGCGGCTGGACGCATCGTCTCCATGCTGGAGGGCGGCTACGACCTGGGCGCGCTCGCGCGGAGCGTCGCGGCGCACCTCGAGCAGCTCACCGGGTGATGCGCAGGACCGGGTGTTCGAAATTGGGACGGCCTTTCCCCGGGCCGGTCACGCGCGCACGAGCGCTCCCTGAGGGGAACGGTTGGCACGAACTTCGCTCTGACGGCGGGCGCACGGAGTAGAGGACCGCCCCGCGATCGGAGTGACTTCATGGACGGAATTCTTCGCGATCTCCGCTTTGCGCTCCGCGGTTTGCTCCGCACGCCCGGGTTCACGGTCGCGGCGGTGCTCGCGCTGGCGCTCGGGATCGGCGCGACGACCGCCATCTTCAGCGTCGTGCACGCGGTGCTGTTGCGCTCCTTCGGGTGGGGCGACGAGGGCCGGCTGGTCTCCGTCTACCGCGTGTTCGCCGGGATCGGCAGCGGCAAAGGCAGGCTCTCGATCCCCGAGCTGGAAGACCTGCGCGAGGCGCGCTCTCTCGAGAGCGTCGGCTCGTTCAACAGCGGCACGGCGGCGCTCCAGCGCGCCGATGGCGCCGAGCGGGTGCCGGTCGCGAGGGTGACCTCGGGGTTGTTCACCGTGCTCGACGTGCGGCCGCCGTTCGGGCGCGACTTCGGCCGGGACGAGGACATGAAGGGCAACGACGGCGTCGCCCTGGTGAGCGCGCCGGCATTCCGCCGGCGGTTCGGCGGCGACCCGACCACCGTCGGGCGATCGGTCACGCTCGATGGCCAGAGCTACGCGATCATCGGCGTCCTTCCGGACGGCTTCAGCTATGGCGGCGCGCACGATTTCTTCATTCCGTATGGCTTCCGCCAAACGCAGCGGTTGGAGGAGCCGGGAAGGCATTACCTGGACGTAGTCGCGAAGCTCCGGGCCGGCATCAGCCTCGACGCCGCCGGCAAGGCGCTCGAGGAGCACGTCGTCCGGATGAGTGAAGCGCACCCACGCGACTATCCCGCCGAGCTCCAGGCGATGCTCAAGCTGGAATCCCTGCGCGAGCGGTTCGTCGCGTCCACGCGGCAGCCCATCCTGGTGCTGTTCGGGGCGGTCCTCCTCGTCCTCTTGATTGCTTGTGGCAACGTGGCGAACCTTTTGCTCGCGCGATCGGCGGCCCGGGAGCGCGAGTTCGCGCTGCGCGCGGCGCTGGGAGCGGAGCGGTCGCGCATCGTCCGCCAGCTCCTGACGGAAGGCTTCCTCCTCGCCGCCATCGGTGCGGCGCTCGGGTTGCTCCTGGCGGGGTGGGGTCTAGACGCTTTGCTCGCCGCAGCGCCGCGCCAGATCCGCGAGTTGGCGAACGTGCGCCTCGATCGCGCCGTGCTCGCCTTCTCGTCGGGCCTGACGATCGCGACTACGTTGACCTTCGCGCTGCTGCCGGCGCTCCGCGCCAGCCGGGTGGACCTGGCGGCCTCGCTCAAGGACGGCGGCCGCGGCACGGCGGGCGCGCCGGCTGCCCGGCTCCGCGCCGTGCTCGTCATCGCGCAGGTCGCGGTGTGCCTATTCCTCTTGACCGGCGCCGGTCTGCTGCTGCGGAGCTTCGGGCGGCTCCTGCAGATCTCGCCGGGATTCGAGCCTCGAGGCGCCATCGCCGCCGAGCTTGCGCCCGCGGGATCTTCGTACGCGGATCCCGAAGCGCGCGAGCGTTACTTCGAACGGGCGCTGCGGGTGGCTGCGGAGCTCCCCGGCGTGACCGCCGCCGGCGGGGTCAACCTGCTCCCGACCCGGGGCAAGTTCGGACAGACGTATTTCATCGAGGGGTACGAGCTGCGCCCCGGCGAGGCGCCTCCGACGGACGAGTTTCGCTGCGCGCTGCCCGGCTACTTCAGCGCCATGCGCCAGGGCGTGGTGGCGGGACGGGACTTCTCCAGCGCCGATGACGCCAAGGCGCCCGCGGTCGTGCTGGTCAACGAGGCCTGGGTGCGGCGCTATCTTCCCGGGCACGACGTGATCGGACGGCGCATCCAGATCGACACCGATCGCGCGCGGAACGCGTGGCGCACGATCGTCGGGGTGGTGGCCGATGCGCGCGAGCACGGTCTCGACCAGCCGGTGCCACCCGTCTTCTACTTGGCCGCGGCCCAGGAGCCTCCGGAGTGGATGACCCTGGTCGTTCGCGGGCAGCTCACTGCGGCGGCCCTGCGCAGCGAGCTCTCCCGCGTGGATTCAGCGCAGCCGGTCGATCGCGTACTGCCGCTCGAGGACGTGCTGGCCGCATCGCTCGGCGCGCGCCGGTTCCCGCTGCAGCTGCTCGCGGTCTTCGCCGCGCTCGCCCTGCTCTTGTCCGCGGTGGGCATCTACGGCGTCACCGCCTACGCGGTCGCGCAGCGGACTCGCGAGATCGGCGTGCGCATGGCGATCGGCGCATCCGCGGGGGGAGTCGTCCGGCTGGTGATCGCGAGCGCGCTGCGCACCGTGGGCATCGGCGTCGGCATCGGCACCGTCGCGGCCCTCGCCGGAGGGCGTCTCATCGCCTCCCAGCTCTACGGCGTGAGCGCCCGCGACCCGACGACCCTCGCCGCCATCGCCGTGCTGCTCGCGCTGGTGGCGCTCGCGGCGAGCGGCATTCCGGCGTTGCGGGCCGCGCGCATCGACCCGATGGCCGCGCTGCGGGCGGAGTAAGTCGAGCGGCCGTTGAGCCGGCGGCCTACAATGCGTCCACGAGCGACCGCCCCGGAGAGCGCATGCAGCAACCGAAAGAAGAGATCGCGCGCGACGAGCTTGCCGGAGCGCCTCCGAGGCGCGAGGCGCTCGCAATGCTCGCGCAGAACCGACGCGCCTTCCTCTCGTTCCTCGAGAACCGCATCGGCCGCCGCGATGTCGCGGAGGACGTGCTCCAGGAGTCTTTCGCGCGGAGCCTCGGCAAGGTGCCCCTCGAGAGCGAGGAATCCGCCGTCGCGTGGTTCTATCGCGTGCTGCGCAACGCCGTCGTGGACCACTACCGGCGCAACGGCGCCAGCGAACGCGCGCTGGCGGCGCTCGCTCGCCAGCTCGACGAGGAGGCGGCGCCCGATCTCGACGAGCGGAACGCAGTATGTCGGTGCGTGGCGCGATTGTCGGAGACGCTGAAACCCGAGTACGCCCTGGCGCTGCGACGCATCGACGTCGACGGTATCTCCGTCCAGGACTACGCCGCCGAGGCAGCGATCACCGCGAACAACGCCGGAGTGCGCGTCTTCCGCGCCCGTGAAGCGTTGCGCAAGCGGGTCGTCCGCTGGTGCGGGTCCTGCGCCGAGCGCGGATGCATCGACTGTACCTGCGGCGAGCCGGGAAGCACAGGGTGCAGTCATCAGGCTGCGCCCGGAGCCTGAACGCCGATGCGAGAGGGAGGCGCGGGTGCCTCCCTCTCGCCGGCGCGCGGATCCTACTTCGCCGCCTGGCAGCCGCAGCCGCCAGTGCAGCGGCAGGCGCTCTTGCACGCGCACCGCTCCCCGCACTGGCACCGCTCCGCCTTCACGTTCGCGCATCCACAGGACGTCTTCTCGCACCGGCACTCGTTCTGCGTCTGATTCGCCATCGGTTCTCTCCTCGTTGGGCGCGCCGTCTTGCGCGCCATCACCCACGCAGACGCAGGAGCCAGCGCCGCATTACACCCGCAGGTTCCATGTCCTGAATCGTGGGATCAATGTCCTTGCGGACATCGGGCGGCCGGCGCAAGCTCGCAGGATGGACCGCCCCGCCGCGCGTTCCCGGCCCCTGCGCATCGCGCTGTTCGCCTACCCCGGAGCGCAGGCCCTCGACCTCTCCGGTCCACTCGAGCTGTTCGCGCGCGCGACGCGCATCCTGCGCGACGAGGAGCGCGCCCACCCCGGATACGCCGTCTCGGTGGTCGGCACCGGCGCGGAGCCCATCTCCGCTTCCTCGGGGTTCCGCTTCCTCGCCGACTCGACCTTCCGTTCGGTGCGCGGCGGGATCGACACGCTCCTGGTGGTCGGTGGCCGTGGGATCGACGCGCTCCTGGGAGACGAGCCGGTCCTCCGCTGGCTGCGGCAGATGGCGGGCCGAGTGCGGCGCATCGGGTCGGTTTGCACCGGCGCGTTCCTCCTCGCCGAGGCCGGCCTGCTCGACGGGCGCGCCGCGACGACGCACTGGTCGCGGGCCGCCGAGCTGAAGCAGCGGTATCCGCGAGTGCGCGTCGAGGAGGACCGCATCTGGGTGCGCGACGGAAACGTCTACACCTCGGCGGGCGTCAGCGCCGGGATGGATCTTGCGCTGGCGCTCATCGAGGAGGACCTCGGCGCGGACGTGGCGCTGGCCGTCGCGCGGGCGATGGTCATGTACCTGCGGCGGCCCGGCGACCAGAGCCAGTACAGCGCGCCGCTGCGGCTGCAGGCCGCCGGGACGCGCTCGGTGCGCGAGCTGGTCGCCTGGGCGGCCGAGCACCCCGAGACCGATCTCTCCGTCCCTGCCCTGGCCAGGCGGATGGGAAAGAGCCCGCGCCACCTGACGCGCATCTTCCGCAAGGAGCTGGGCATCGCCCCGGCGGAGGCCGTCGAGCAGCTGCGCCTGGAGGCGGCGCGCCGCCTTCTCCAGCAGTCGCCGGCCGGCCTCGAAGAGGTCGCCGCGCGCTGCGGATTCGGCAGCGCCGAGGTCTTGCGCCGCTCCTTCCTCAGGGCGCTGCACGTGACCCCTTCCGCCTACCGCGCGCGCTTCTCGGCACGCGAGGAGCTCGCCTCGTGACCCGCAAGATCCATCCCGCGTTCGTCGTCGCCTCCGCGGTGTTCGTCGTGCTGCTCTGCGCGGCCGCGGTGCGCGCGACGCCATCGATCCTCATCGTCCCGCTCGAGCGCGAGTTCGGCTGGAGCCGGGCGCTGCTCTCCTCCGCGGTGTCGGTGAACCTGGTGCTCTACGGGTTGGTGGGACCGTTCGCCGCGGCGCTGATGGAGCGATTCGGCATCCGCCGCACCGTGCTCGCCTCGCTGGCGCTGATCGGCACCGGCGTCGCGCTCACCTCCCAGATGCGCTCGAGCTGGCAGCTCGTGCTCACCTGGGGAATCCTCGTCGGGCTCGGCACCGGCACCACCGCGATGGTGCTGGGCGCCACGGTGGTGAACCGCTGGTTCGCCTCGCGGCGCGGCGTGGTCATGGGCGTCCTGACCGCGAGCACCGCCACCGGGCAGATGCTCTTCCTCCCGCTCGAAGCCCACGTCGTCGAGCGGCACGGCTGGCGCGCGGTCACGCTGCTGGTCGCTTCCGTCATCGCGCTGCTGCTGCCGCTGGTGGCGCTCCTCGTGCGCGATCGGCCAGCGGACGTCGGCGCGCTGCCTTACGGCGCGTCGCCCGACACGCCCGCGGTCGCGCCATCGCGCCAGAACCCGCTCGCCAACGCCCTGCGCGTCCTGCGGGAGAGCGCGCGCAAGGGCGACTTCTGGCTCCTCGCCGGCAGCTTCTTCGTCTGCGGCGCCACCACCAACGGCCTGGTCGGCACGCACCTGGTCCCGGCGTGCATGGACCACGGCATCCCCGAGATGCGCGCCGCGGGCCTCCTCGCCGTGATGGGCATCTTCGACCTGGTAGGCACGACGGCGAGCGGCTGGCTCTCCGACCGGTTCGATTCGCGCAAGCTCCTCTTCTGGTACTACGCGCTTCGCGGGCTCTCGCTCTTGTGGCTGCCCCACGCCTTCGATGCGCAGGTCCTGGGGCTCCCGGTGTTCGCCGTCTTCTATGGCCTGGACTGGATTGCCACCGTCCCGCCGACGGTGCGGCTCACCACCGAGGTGGTAGGCGTTCGCGATGCGCCGATCGCGTTCGGGTGGATCGTCGCCTCGCACCAGATCGGCGCGGGCGTGGGCGCGCTGGGGGCAGGCGTCATCCGTTCCTCCCTCACGACGTACACGCCGGCGTGGGTGACCGCGGGCGCGATCTGCCTGGTGGCGGCGATGGTCGTGCTGCGGATCGGCCGGCGCGCGCCAGGCCTGGGCCTCGCCCGCGCTGCCGTCGAGTGAGCGGCGCCCGGGTATCTCGGGAGGACGGCCTCCCGCCGGCCGGCTGACCGGATCGCCGCCACGGTTGCGATCGAGGTGGGAAGTCACCAACCTCGCGCCATGAGAGCCCTCACCTACGACGGTCCGTACCGGGTCAAGATCCGCAACAAGCCCGAGCCGCGCATCGAGCATCCGCAGGACGGAATCGTTCGCGTGACCGCGGCTGCGATCTGCGGTTCCGATCTCCACCTGCTGCACGGGCTCGTCCCCGACACTCGCATCGGGTTCACCTTCGGGCACGAGTTCACCGGAGTCGTCGAGGAGCTAGGTCCCGGCGCCCAGGGCGTCCGCAAGGGAGATCGCGTGATGCTGCCGTTCCAGATTTTCTGCGGCGGCTGCTACTACTGTACGCGGGGCCTCACCTCTTGCTGCGAGAGCACCAATCCCGCCACGGAGGCGGGCACCGGGATCTACGGCTACTCGCACACCATGGGCGGCTACGACGGCGGCCAGGCCGAGTACGTTCGGGTTCCCTTCATCGGCGTCGACGCGGAGAAGATCCCGGACGGCGTCGAGGATCTCGACGCGCTGCCGATCACCGACGCGTTCGCGACCGGCTATCAGGCCGCCGAGATGTGCGAGCTGAAGGGCGGAGAGACGGTCCTCGTCCTCGGCTGCGGGCCCGTGGGGCTGTTCTCCATCTGGTCGGCGTGGGCGATGGGCGCGGGACGAGTGATCGCGGTCGATCACGTCGACTATCGCTTGGAGTTCGCGCGGAACTGGCTCGGTGTCGAGACGATCAACTTCAGGGACGTCGACCTGGTGACCGTCGTCAAGGGGATGACCGACGACCGCGGCGCGGACGCGTCCATCGACGCGGTCGGCTGCGAGGCGGCCGGCTCGCCCGTCCACCGCGCGCTGGGCATCTACATGAAGCTGGAGGCGGGCTCGCCGCAGGCGATCAACTTCGCCATCCACGCGACCAAGAAGGGCGGGGTCATCTCGCTCATCGGCGCCTATGGCCCTCCGTACAACGGCGTCGACATCGGCACCTTCATGAACAAGGCGCAGAGGATGAACACCGGACAGGCGAGCGTGAAGCGGTACATGCCGCGCCTGCTCGAGCACGTCCAGGCGGGGCGCATCCGGCCGCGACAGGTGTTCACGCATCGGCTGCCGCTCGAGCGCGCGCCCGAGGGCTACCACCTGTTCGCGCAGAAGCGCGACGGGTGCATCAAGGTGGCGCTCCTGCCCGACGGGAACGCGACGCTTCACTAGCGGCCGCCGACAGGGCAGCCCTACGCTTCTT
>JBJMQJ010000038.1:0-5056 GCA_045802765.1 Myxococcales bacterium | reverse complement strand
CATGCCTACGACTGGGTCTGCCACTTCCTCGACGGGGCGACGGTCGATACCGCCTCCGGATGGGTGCAGGGCATCAACCGCAACGGCATGTCGCTCGGCGTCCGGGTGGTTTCGCCCGCGTCGTGGACGGCGACGACCGGCGCGCAGGGCGAAAACCTGACCTTCCTCTTCGAGCCGGACGCTTCAATCGCCTGGGTGCGGGTGCGGCCGCAGACCGCCGCGCCCGCCGTCCAGTTCCTCACCGCGCTCGTGCCGGTGCCGGCGGCGTCGTGGGCGTCGCGGGTGCGCATCGACCCCCTCTCGACCTCCGACACCGGGGCAGGCGCGGTGATCGCGCCGGGGAGCGCGCTGGAGGAGCGTTGGATCTTCGGCCGCGCCGGCGGCGACGGGTACGCGGCGGGCGATCTCGCGTTGACCTCTGCGCTGGCCGGCATGGCTGCGCGCAACGCCGGCGCTCCGGCGCGCGCGCTGCTCATCGGCCCAGGCAAGCTGTTCGACATGGACGGGACGCGCGAGCTGCTCTCCAGCACGTCGGCGAAGATGATCGAGGCGGACGTGCAAGGGACGACGCTCGCGGTGTCCGGCGACGGCATCGCCGACTTCCGCGCATATGCGCCGGCCACGACGGCCCTGCGCATCAACGGCCAGCCCGCTTCGGCCACCCTGCTCGACGGCGTGGTGATCTACCCCGCGCTTCCCCCTCCTCCGCCGCCGCCGCCGCCGCCTCCTCCTCCTCCTCCTCCGGATCCCGGTACGCCGGACGCCGGAGCGCCCGATGCCGGAGCGCCCGACGCTGGAGCGCCTGACGCTGGAGTGCCTGACGCCGGAGCGCCTGACGCCGGAGCGCCTGACCCGGGAGTGCCCGACGCCGGAGCGCCCGACGCGGGAGCGCCTGACCCGGGAGTGCCCGACGCCGGAGCGTCTGACGCGGGAGCGCCCGACGCCGGAGCACCCGATGCGGGCGCCCCGACCCCGGACGGCGGCACGTTCATCGACGGCGGATCGACGGGCCCGATCGATGCGGGTCCGGGCGATCTCGAGCCGGACGACGGCGGCGGTGGTCCGACCGACGGCGGACCCATCTCCGATGCCGGAGTCGGCTCTCCGCCCACCCTGGCGGCTTCGTTCCCGCACGGTGGTTGGGGGTGCGCGTCCGGTGGCGGAGCGGCGCTGGGCGCCGAGATCGCCGCCCTGCTCGGCCTCGGATTGCTCCGCCGGCGCCGCCGGCGCCGGTGAAAACTGGCCGCCCTCCCGAAAAGCGGGCACACAGACAAGGGACTACTCGTCCGCTGGGCACGCGCGTGCTAGCGTGTGCGCTCAGCGCCCCGGATCCCGGGCGGGAAGCCGGGCGCCGGCACCCGCTGTTGATCAGGCCAGCGATGACCCACTCGTTCCGCCGCTTCCTGCCGCTCGCCCTCGCCGTCGCGGCGGGGTCTCCGCTCGCCTGCAAGCGTCCGCATCCGCCGGACGCGGTGCCGTCCGCCAAGCCGGCCGCCAGCGCCTCGCTCGTCGCGGCGCCCGCTGCCTCGACGGCCAAGCCGATCGATGCCTCCGACGCCGTCCGGGGCGCCCAGCGGCCGCCGCCCGAGCCGCCCGCCCCACCCTGCTTGTCCTCCCCCGCAGGCAGGGATCCGGCCGTGCCGGATCTGCTCGAGCAGGCCTCGCGCGAGTTCGAGAAGGGGCGCTTCGAAGACGCGCTGGAGTGCGCGCGCGAGGCATCGCGTCTCGACGCGCAGAGCGTCGCAGCGCACCACTTCCGCGGGGCGGCGCTCGCCGAGCTGGGGCACGTCGATGAGGCGCGCACGGCGTACGCGCGCGCCCTGGCGCTGGATCCCGACGATCCCGAGGTGCTGCGCTCCGCCGCGGATCTGCACGTCCGTCGCCTGGGAGGCCGCGACGACCTGGAGCTGGCGCTCCTGTACACGCGCCGCGCCTTCCCGCGGGCGCACCGGATGAAGGACCGGGCGCTGCTCAAGGATCTTCACTTGCTCGAGGCGATGGCGCTCGACGACCTGGGCCGCCCCGGCGATGCGCTCTCCGCGGCCAGCAAGGCGGTCGAGCTGGATGGCAAGGACCGCGAAGCCCGCCGGGAGAAGGGCGTGGCGCTGTTCGAGCTGTGCCGCTTCGACGAAGCGAATGCGGAGCTGACGAAGCTCGGCGCGGAGGAGCCGGACGCGTGGGCCGAGCACTACCTCGGTCTCATCGCGGAGCGCGCCCAGGACGACGTCGCTGCTGCCGCCCATTTCGCGCGGGCGCAGAAGCTCGACGCGGATGCGTTCAAGCCGACGGCGTCGCCCAGCCCGTCGGCATTCGCGCGCGTCGTGCAGGAAGAGGTCGCGCGATTGCCTGCCGACATCCAGACCGGCCTCAAGCGCTCGAAGTTCGCGATCGTCGACCTGCCCGATGTGACCGACCTGACCGCGACCGATCCGCCGCTCTCGCCCGGTATCCTGGGATTGTTCCGCCCGCCCGCCGACGGGTCGACCGACCAGGAGAAGCCCGCCATCTTCCTCTACCGGAAGAACCTGGCGCGCGCCGCGCACAACGACGACGAGCTGCGGCGCGAGGTGCGGGACACCCTGATCCACGAGGTGGGGCACCTGAACGGCGAGGACGACGATCAACTCCGCGACCGCGGGCTATAAAGGCGGCGCGATGAAGATGATCGATGTCGGGGAGAAGGAGCGGACGAGCCGCGTCGCGATCGCCCGCGCCGAGCTCAAGTGCAGCCGCGCGGCGCTCAAGCTGCTCAACGAAGGTCGGCTGGAGAAGGGCGACGCGCTGGCGGCGGCGCGGCTCGCCGGCATCATGGCGGCCAAGCACACCCCGCAGATCCTGCCGCTATGCCACGCCATCTCCATCGCGGGCGCGGACGTGGAGGTCGCGGCGGACGAGGAGGCCGGGGTGGTGCGCATCGAGGCGCGCGTGCACGCCATCGAGCGGACCGGCGTGGAGATGGAGGCGATGACCGCCGCGTGCGCGGCCGCGCTCACCGTCTACGACATGATGAAGCGCCACGACCGCGGGATGGAGCTGGTCTCGCTCCGCCTGGTCAAGAAGTCCGGCGGCCGCAGCGGCGAGTGGCTCCGCGAGGGCGAAGAAGTCCGCGACGCCGACCCCACCCCTACGCGCGCCAGCAAGAAAGCCGCGAAATAAGCCTCGACGATTGCGCCACGGAGCTCACGGAAATTCGTTTCCTCCGTGCTCTCCGTGTGCTCGGTGGTGAAATTGGTTTGGCTCAGTGGATGCCTTGGGAGGCGAGCCACCGTTCGGCGTCGATGGCGGCCATGCAGCCCGTTCCGGCGGCGGTGACCGCCTGGCGATACACGGGATCGGCGGCGTCGCCGGAGGCGAACACGCCGGGAACGCTGGTCCTCGTCGTGCCGGGCTGGGTCTTGACGTAGCCGACGGCGTCCATCTCCAGCTGACCCTTGAACAGGTCCGTGTTCGGCTCGTGCCCGATGGCCACGAACAGGCCGTTCATCGGGATGGTCTTGTGCTCGCCGCTCTGCGTGTTCTTGGTCTTGACCCCGGTCACGCCGGACTTCTTGTCGCCCAACACCTCGACGACTTCCTGGTTCCACTCCCAACCGATCTTCGGATTGGCGAAGGCGCGCTGCTGCATCACCTTGCTGGCGCGCAGATCGCCGCGGCGGTGGATGACCGTCACCTTGGAGGCCATCTTGGTGAGGAAGAGCGCCTCCTCCATGGCGGTGTCGCCCCCGCCGACGACTCCGATGTCTTTGTTGCGGAAGAAGAACCCGTCGCAGGTCGCGCACGCCGAGACGCCGTGCCCGCTGAGCGTCTTCTCGCTGGGGATGTCGAGCCACTTGGCCGAGGCGCCGGTGGCGATGATGACCGCCTCCGCGTGCATCTGGCGCTTGCCGGCCTCGATGAGGAACGGCCGCTCGCGCAGGATCGCCCGGGTCACCACGTCGTCGACGATCTGCGTCCCGAAACGCTCCGCCTGCGCGCGGAACAGCTCCATCAGCTCCGGGCCGAGGATCCCGGTGGGGAACCCGGGATAGTTCTCCACGTCGGTGGTGATGGTGAGCTGCCCACCCGGCTGCACACCGGTGAAGATCACGGGCTTCAGGTTCGCGCGAGCGGCGTAGATGGCCGCCGTGTATCCCGCGGGCCCGCTGCCGATGATCACGATCGAATGCTTCTCCACGCGCATCACTCCTCAAGTCGTCATTCGATGCCCGGGCGGCGCCGTCGGTGCAGCCCGAGCATAGCGGAGAAATCGCCTCGGCCGGGGCGCATTTGCTACAGTGACGGGGAGGAGCCCCTTGGACGCCGCGCAGCTCAAGAAGATCCCCCTCTTCGCGAACCTGACGACCGACCACCTGCAGAAGGTGGGCGCGATCGCGGCGCACAAGCAGCTCAAGGCGAACGAGCGCGTGTTCCAGGAGGGCGAGGTCGGGACGGAGATGTACATCATCGCCTCGGGCAAGGTGCGCATCTCCAAGATGGTGCCGGGAGTGGGGGAGGAGGCGCTCGCCATCCTGGAGCCTGGCAGCTATTT
The DNA here is from genome assembly GCA_045802765.1 of Myxococcales bacterium. Lineage (GTDB taxonomy): Bacteria > Myxococcota > Myxococcia > Myxococcales > 40CM-4-68-19 > VBKO01. Next base: position 528 of record JBJMQJ010000038.1, on the reverse strand, counting down.
CGGCGAGATGGCGTTGATCGACGACACGCCTCGCTCGGCCGACGCGACCGCGCACCTCGCCTGCACGCTGTATGTCATCCAGAAGGCCGACCTCGAGCAGCTCATGTTCTTGCACAAGGACCTGGCCTACGAGCTTCTCTGGACGTTCGTGCGCACGCTCTCCGCGCGGCTGCGAGAGACGAACGACAAGATCAAGGCCTTCTTCGCGCTCTCCGCCCGCTTCTAGCCGCAAGACAGGCTTTCAAGGATCGACGCGGAGCAACCGTGTTGAAGCTTTTCGAGACGGGGTGTCCTGATTTCGGATGCCCTCCGCCAACGCGAATCCCTTGGAGCGGGACGTGGCATGCGCGCTGCAGAGGCGTCGGCCATGTCGCGCATACTCGAGGTCGGGCCCGGTAGCGTGTCCGACGTGGAGCTGGTCGCCGCGGTGCTGGCAGGCACCGGCCGGCGCGAGCGGCCGGAGGCCGTCGCGGCGCGGCTCCTCGAAGGAGGGCTGCTGCGGCTGCGCCGGATGCCTGCCTCCGAGGT
>JBJMQJ010000037.1:0-11616 GCA_045802765.1 Myxococcales bacterium | reverse complement strand
ACGCGCAGGGGCGGATCCTCGACGTGGAGAACGAGCTTGCGCCAGACGACGGCGCGGGGCCCGAGGCGGTGCCGCAGCCCGGTGAGCATGACTCCCGCCCGCAAGCGGTCCCGGTCGATGATGTGCCGCGGGACGTCGACGTCGTCCTGCTGCGGGAGGAAATTGTACTTCGGATTGCGCAGCCTCCCGTTGCCCCGGTGATCGACGTCCAGCACGCCCTCGATGGCGACGGAAGGCTCCTGCCGGGGCTGCGGTCTCTGCTGCTGGGGTTGCGCGCGGTGCTGGTTCTGTTGCTGCAGCCGCGGCTGCCCGGCCTGCGCCTGGATTTGCGCCGCCTGCGCATCGGCCTGGGGAGGCGCCGAAGGCCCGCCGGCGATGTCCGCGCCCGTCTGCGACCCCTGCGGCTCGCCTGCTCCGGCCGCCGCCTGCGGCTCACCGGGCTGCGGCACCGCCTCGGGCCCCGCGCCGTCGTCTGGCGCAAGCTCGTTCTCCACGTCGAGGATCCGCCCCTGCGCGTCGAGCGGAGCAGGCACGTTCTGGTGGTGGCCCTTGTTCCGCCCGCGCCCGCGCCCGCCGCGCCGCTGCCGCCGGAACCGGCGGCGCCCGCCAGCCTCCGCGGCCTGCTGGGGCTGCGGCTGCTGTCCGTTGGGCGCGTGCTGCGGATATCGCGCGTTGCCCGGCTCCGGCGTGTCGTGCGCCGGCGCCTGGGGCTCGTTGTTGGGCGGTCTTTGTCCTTCACCGTTCATCTGTCGCTCCACCTTGCGCGGCTCCGTCGGAGGGCCGCGGACTCACTTCTTGAGCAAACGATCGAGAAAACCCTTCTTCTGCTCGGCGGGCCCCCGCTTCAGGCGGGACAGCTCTCTCTTCGCCGCGTCGAACTCGGGATCCTTGGCGATGGCCTTGCGCAGCAGCGTCTTCGCCTTCTCCACGTCCCCCAGCGCCTCGTGCAACTGGGCGGCGAAGACGGCGGCGCTGCGCAGCCGCGGATCCATCTCCAGCGCCTTGCCGACCAGCTCCAGCGCTTGCTGCGCCTTCCCCCGTCCCCGGTAGATGGACATCCCCAGGTACGCGTGGAACTCCGCCTCGGCGTGGTTCAAGGCGATCGCTTCGCGGAAAACCCCCTCGGCGTCGTCGAACTTGCCGGCGTTGAAGAGGGTCTCGCCTTTCTGGAAGATGCCCTCCGCCCTGAGGATCTTGCCGACGTCGGTCGGCAAGCCCTTCGCCTTCCGATCGACGAAGACGTCGTAGTTCGCCCGGCTCGACGCATTGGCGAGGATGGCGTGCGCCTCGCTGACCCGGGCGAACAGCTCTTCGGCCACCCTCCGACCGGAGCCCAGCTCCTGTCCGGCGAACGCGTCCGAGTGAAACCGCTTGGCGGCCGCGATGTACGCGGCCTTGATCTGCTCGGGAGTGGCACCAGGTTCGACGCCCAGGACCTGGTAATGATTCGCCTCGCGCAGCCGATCGCGCTCGGCGAAGATCACCCGCCGCGACCAATCCTCGTCGGCGGTGAAGGTCCGCCCCGCGTCCTCGTCCTCCGGGCTTCTGTCGGCTGGCTTGGCCGCCTGCGGGGCTGCCTTGGCCCCGCCCGACAGCGCGACGAGCCCGCTCTGGCATAGCCACATGAGCAGCGGCAGCTCGGCGGACCTCACGCGGGAGAGCGCCTCGCCCACGGAGCGCTGGCTGGTCGCGAGCGAAGTGACCCCTTCTCCAGGCCAGGACGTCTTCACCGCGAACAGCTCCCGCTCCAGCTCGGGCGAGCGGCTCATGTGCTGCTGCGCCCGCTGCTCCAGCCAGCCGCGCGCGGCGGCGTGCGCGCCGAAGCGTCTGGCCGCCTCGAGCACCAGCGCGACCGGGCTGACGCGCGCCTCGGGGACGGCAGCGAGCTGGTCCGGGGACTGCGGGTCGATGCGCCACGTTCCGCGCGTCCAGTTGAGGCCGTTCACCGCCGCGTCCGTGGTCTGCTGCTTCAGCGCTTGCTTGAGCTGCTCGGGCGTGAGCACGCGCGCGTACGCGAGGGCCTCGTGCAGGGCGATCTTGTTCTGCTTGGCGAACGCAACCGCGCGGTCGAACGAGGCCTGCTTGATGAGGCCCGAGGCGACCTGGGCCGCGCCGGCGAGCTCGCCCTTGACGCTGCTCTGCGCGAAGCGGACCTGGCCCTTCTCGAAGTGGATCAGCCGGACGGTGGTGTCTTGCGTGAGCGTGAGCAGCGAGCTGGCCTTCTTGCGCAGCAGGTCGACGAAGAGCAAGGCCGCCGGCTTCTGCGCGAGGTCGCCTTCCGCGGCGGTGGCGACGCCCTGCACGTTGCACGCCTTCACCAGCGCGTCGCGCAGGTGCGAGATGTCGAACGGCTTGGCGAAATAGGCGTGCGGCTTGAGCCGCGCCATCAGCTCCGCATTGGGCTGCTTGTAGACCCCGCTCACCACGATCAGCGCCAGCTGCGCGCCCCACGGCTGCCCGCGTGCGAACTGGCCGACCTGGAATCCGTCCAGCTCCGCCAGCACCAGGTCGAGCACCATCGCCGAGAACGGCTGGTTCGCCTGCGCCGCCTGGGTGAGCAGGTCCTTCGCCTGCGCCCCCGACCGCGTCGCCTGGGTCAGGAGGCCCAGCTCCGAGCAGATGGAGGCGATGAGCCGCGACGCGCTCTCCTCGTCCTCGACGATCAGGACCCGTGCAGGCACTCAGTTCACCTCGAGATCGAAGGGGAGGACCGCGCGCAGCGTCCCGGGCTCGCCGAGGAGCGAAAGGGCGCGCAGCGCCCGCGCCGACAGCGGCCGCAAGGAGCCGGGGAGGACCTGAAGGGCGGGGAGGAAGCTGACCTCGCGCTTCCCCTCGTCGTCGAGCAGCACCGGTTCGTCGGCCGCGATCCCCGCCCGGGCTTTCGCCGCCGCAATCGCCTCGCGCAGCCCGCCGATCCGGTCGACGAGCCCGCGCTCGAGGGCCTGGTTCCCGCTCCACACGCGGCCGCGGCCGAGCTCGTCGATGCGCTCGCGCGGGATGCGCCGACCCTCGGCGACCCGATCGACGAACTGGGCGTAGAACGCGTCCACCCATTCTTGAAGCGTGCGGCGTTCTTCGTCGGTCAGGGCGCGCGCGGTGGAGAACAGGTCCGCGCTCTTGCCGCGCTTCACGGTCGTCAGCTTCAGGCCCAGGTCGCGGTACAGCTCTTCCAGGTCGAACTTGCCCACGAACACCCCGATCGAGCCGGTCACGGTCGAGGGCTCGGCGTAGATCTCGTCCGCCGCCACCGCGACGTAGTAGCCGCCCGATGCGGCCACGTCGCCCATGCTCGCCACCACCGGCTTGCCCTTCTCCTTGCGGGCCCGGGAAAGCTCCCGCCAGATCAGATCCGAGGCGCTGCCGTCTCCGCCCGGGGAGTCGATCCGCACCACGATCGCCTTCACCGACGGGTCGTCCGCGAGGCGATGGATCCGGCGCGCGATCGACTCCGACCCCGCCACCTCCACCACTCCGAGCGGATCCGATCCGCCCTCGCCGCGCGCGATGTCCCCCTCCACCCGGACCACCGCCACCGTCGGCGGCGGCGTCCAGCGGGGACTCCGCACGGACGGCGGCGCCGTCCCTACCTTCTCGAGCGCGAGGTGCCCGCCGACCAGCTTGCCAACCTCCTCTTCGAGCTGGTCGGGGTACACGAGCCCGTCGACCAGCCCTTGCGCCTGCGCTTCCTGGGGCGTCTGGAGCCCGCGATCCAGGAGGCGCCGGAACTTCTCCTCGTCGAGGTGCCGCGCCTGGGTGACGCGCCGCACGTAGCGGCCGAAGACGTCGTCCAGAAGAGCGTTCACCACCTCACGCTGCTCGCCCGACATCTCCCTGCGGGTGAAGACATCCGGCGCCGTCTTGTAGGCGCCGACGCGGACGAACTCCGCTTTCACACCGAGCTTGTCGAGGCCCGCGCCGGCGAACAGCGCCGTCGCGGAGAAACCGTTGACCGCCAGGACCGCCTGCGGGGCCGCGTAGACCCTGTCGGCCGCAGAAGCAACACTATAGTCGAGGTCTCCGGCCGATTCCAAGTAAAAGGCGACCTTCTTCCCCGCGGCCCGCAACTCCTCGATTCCGCTCCGGAGTTCCTCGCTTCGGCCGGCGCCGAGCGGGAGGCTGCCCGACCGCAGGACGACCGCCTTCACGTCGGGCTCCAAGGCGAGCCGGTGCAGCTCCTCCACCGTCAGCGCGAGCGGGTCCCGGTGGGTCTCGCCGAGCAGCACCCCGACGACGCCGGCGCCCTGCCGGCGCAGCGCGCGATCCAGGTCGAGCTCCACCGCCCGGCCGCGGGGGACGCGCAGTCCCGGATAGGGAACGGACGAAAGCCGGAGCGCGGTGAGCTGGGAGCCCGTCGCGCCGCCTCCCGGGAAGCTGGCCGCGGTGCGCGCGCCGAAGCGGGCTAAATCGATCTGCACGCCGAGCTGCGCGGACAAGGTGCCGCCGTCCGGGAGCCCGACCTGGCCGACTACCTGCAACCCCTGCAGCAGCCGCACCTCGCCGGTGAATGCCCAATCGGGATGCTCCACGCCGCATGGACGTCCGTCGTCCGTGCAGGAGCGGAAAACGGCGTCGGCCGCGAGCGTGAGCTGCTCGCGCAGCGGGCGGATGGCGACCGACGCCACGTGGCGGCGCGGGAGCTGGACGGGCCCGAGCCGGGGAGCGTTCACGTCCAGGGCGGTGTAGCCCAGCGAGAGCCAGCGCAGGGGCCGCGAGAGCGCCCCGACGTCCCACGAGCCCAGTCGATCCACGTCGGCGCTCTCGCTGCTCGAGAACGCGTGGTGAGCGGCGCCGATGGCCAGGCGCCCTGCGCGCAGCGCGCCGCCGAAGGTGGTCCGGCGCGAGCACGGCGTGACGGGCGTGCATTCCGAGCCCGCGTGCAGCCACTCCAGCGAGGCCCCGAGCGCCCCGCCCCATCCGCCCAGCGAAAGGTACGCACCGTCCGCCCGGGGCATGCCCTGATCGAATCCACGCTCGCCGGCGTACTCGAGCAACAGACCGCGGCTGAACCCGAGCCCCGCCGGGTTGCCGGCCAGCGCGGTCGCGTCGTCGGCGAGCGCGAAGCTCTGGACCGGCTGGGGAATTCCCGAGGTGGGGGAGCGCTCCAGCGCCGCGGCCGAGAAGGCGCACGCCAGCGCGAGCGCCGGGAGGCAAACAGGTCTCATGGGGCGTCCGGTACAACGTGGCTGGGTTGATCTACTCTAGCGTCCTACCCGGAGACTCCCATGCTCGATCCGAAGCAGATTCGCAACGTCGCGATCATCGCGCACGACGGCGCTGGAAAAACGGCCCTCACGGAAGCCCTGCTCCGGCACGACGCTCCCGCGAGGGCCAGCAAGGACGGGTCGACCAGCCACCTCGACGCGGAGCCCGAGGAGGCCAAGCGGAACTTCACCGTGGCGACGCACGTCACCTTCGCCGAGCACGAGGGGGTGATGTTGAACCTCCTCGACACGGCCGGGTTCTCCGACTTCCTCACCGACACCGACCGTTCCCTCGCGGTCGTCGAGGGCGGCCTGCTCCTGGTCTCGGCGGTGAGCGGAGTGAAGCACCAGACGGAAGCGCACTGGGAGATGGCGGTGGAGCGTTCGCTACCGCTCATCGCCTGCGTGAACAAGCTCGACAAGGACCGCGCCAGCTTCTTGCGCGCCCTGGACGACATCGAGAAAACGCTCAAGACGAAGCCGATCGCGCTGCAGCTTCCGCTCGGCCTGAGCGATTCCTTCAGCGGCGTCATCGACCTCATCACCCTACGCGCGCATGTCTATGGGCGGCGTCCAGATGGGAGATTCGGCGGATACATCGAGGAGGACATCCCCGAGCAGCTGATGGGCGACGCGAAGAAGCTGCGCACGCGCCTGGTGGAAGCGGTGGCGGAGACGGACGACGTGCTCCTGGAGAAGTACCTGGACGGGCAGGAGCCCCCCGAGGAGCAGCTCCAGGAAGCGCTGGCCCACGCGGTGTTGGGCCGGCGCTTCCTCCCGGTCCTCGCCTGCGCGGCGCGGGCCGGCGTCGGCGTGCGCGACCTGGCCAGCGCGATCGTGCGCTACCTGCCCGATCCGACCAGCCGCCGCGAGATCAAGGGGAAGGACGGTCACGGGAAGGAAGTGGTGCGGGCCGCGCGCGCCGATCAGGCACCGACGCTGCTCGCGTTCCGCAACACCGTGGACCACTTCGTCGGCAGGCTCTCCGCCTGCCGCGTCTTCTCCGGGCAGGTGAAGACGGGGCAGAAGCTGTACAACCCGCGCAGCAACACCGAGGAGATCCTGGCGCACATCTACCGGATCGACGGGAACCACACGACGGAGATCCCCAGCGCCTCGGCCGGCGAGATCATCGGCCTCATGAAGCTGCGCGACGTACACGTCGGCGACACGCTGACCGCGGCCGACGCGCCCATGCGCCTGGAGCTGATCGGCAAGCCGCAGCGGGTGATCTCCTACGCGCTGAAGATCGATCGCGAGCAGGAGGAGAAGGCGGGCGTCGCGCTGCACAAGCTCCTCGAGGAGGACCCGTCGCTCGAGCTGACGCGCGATCCCGAGACGAACGAGACGCTCCTCAAAGGCATGGGGCAGGTGCACATCGAGGTGGCGGTCGAGAAGCTGAAGCGGAAGTTCGACGTCGACGTGCACCTCGAGCTGCCGCACCCCGCCTACCACGAGACGGTCCTCGCCCGCGCCAAGGCGCAGGGCAGGTACAAGCGTCAGAGCGGGGGCCGCGGCCAATACGGCGACTGCCACATCGAGCTGGAGCCGCTCCCGCGCGGTTCCGGAGTGCAGTTCGAGGACGGGATCGTGGGAGGCGTCATCCCGCGGCAGTTCATTCCCTCCGTCGAGCACGGCATCCGCGATGCGGCCAAGGAAGGGCCGCTGGGCGGGTTCCCGCTGGTCGACTTCAAGGTGAAGCTCGTCGACGGGTCGTTCCACACCGTGGACTCCTCGGACATGGCGTTCCGCATCGCCGGTTCGATGGCGCTGAAGAACGCGCTCGCGGCGGCGAAGCCCGTGCTGCTCGAGCCGATGATGCGGCTCGAGATCGTCGTTCCCGACGAGATGCTGGGCGAGGTGATCGCGGACGTGACCTCGCGGCGCGGGAAGATCCTCGGCATGGAGCCCACCTCCAAGGGAACGCTCATCCACGCGCAGGCGCCGCACGCCGAGCTGCGCACCTACGCTCCCGAGCTGCGCTCGCTCACCAAGGGCATGGGCTACTTCACGATGGAGTTCGACCACTACGACGAGGTTCCCACCCACGAGGCGCACAAGGTGCTCGAGCAGCGCCGGGTCGAGCAAGGGAAGGGCGAGCCGGTCCCGAACCATCCGAAGGGACGCGCGTGATCGGCCGTACGTCGGCCAGCTGACGGATCGCGGATGGCCCGGTCCAGAACCAGACGGGCGGACGCTTTGCTCCCGCGCTGTCGTGACGAGCCGCCGTGCATAGATTTTTCCCACGATGTGGGCAGTGTTGGTGGCGATGGTGGTGGCTGGACCCAGGCCTGCGGCAAGGCCGCTCCTTCAAGCTCGAGCCGAGCTGCGCCTGCCGGTCGGACAGCCGGTGGTCCGGACGGCGCCCGACATCGTCCGCAAGGTGGAAGTGCAGGAAGGCGGCCTCGCGCGCGTTTTGAGCGGCGTCGAGCTGAACGGCCCGCTCGTCCTCAAGCCTGACTTCCAGGGCGGCCCCGGCGCGGCGATCGCCCTGAAGTTCTGAGCGGATCCCTTTCCCCAAGCCAGCGGCGCTCCTGTTCCACGCCAGCGGTGCCGTGCTCCGGCGCGAGTCAGAGCGTGGTCGCCCGTCGCGCGGCCAGGTCCTTGCGTCGGATTGGATAATCCGCTCCAATCCGCGCGCCGTATCTCATCAGGGGGATCTCCAAATGTCGAAACGTTCTCTGGCCACGCTGGGCGCGGCTGCGCTCGCGTGCGCCTGCAGTGGCTCCCACCAGAAGCCGCTCGAGATGGCCGATGCCCGCGTGAACGCTCTCTTCAACACGCCGACCGGCGTCTCCTGCATCCAGCTCATCGCGACCACGCCGACGCGCTCGGCAAGCAAGACCTTCAGCGTGTCACAGGGCCAGACCACGGCCGCCTTGTCGTTGAACGCGATTCCCACCGGCGCCGTCCTGTTCTCGGGAATGGCCTTCGACGTTCCGTGCGGTTTCGTCGTTCCGGGCAGCGAGCCGACCTGGGTCGCTGACGACCTCACCGTGCAGGTCAGCCCCGGACCTCCCGTCTCCGTGCAGCTCAACTTCCACGCCAGGACCAATGCCAGCGTCGGCGCCAACTTCACCGGCGACGCGTACACGGTGAGCACCATCGCCGGCGTGGGCCGCACCCCGGGTTCCGCGGACGGCATTGGCGCGGCGGCCCGCTTCGCCGGTCCCAACAGCGCGGCGCTCTCCGCCGACAGGACCAGGCTCTTCATCGGAGACCGGAACATCGGCACGGTCGGGGGAGTGCAGGGCAACGCGATCCGCCTCGTAGATCTGAACAGCGGCGCGGTCACGACCATCGCCGGCTCGCTGACGGCGACCGGCACCGCGGACGGTCCGGGTGCCACCGCGCGGTTCAGCCGGACCTTCTCCGTCGCGCTCTCCGGCAACAACCTGCTCATCGCGGACCGCTGCGCGATCCGATCGATGAGCACGACGCCGCCGTTCAACGTGACGACCCTGGTCGGCACCCGCCTGGCCGCCGATCCAACCCGGTGGGATTGCAGCCCGGGAGTCAGCACGCTCGGCGACCAGGACCTGGATCTCGCCGTGCGCGGCTCCGACGTGTACACGGCCGACGCCACCCACTTCGCGGTCTGGAAGGTGTCCTTCGCCTCTTCGCCGCCGGCGATCACCCGGGTGGTGGGCGTCCCGGACTCGCCCGGCACGGATGACGGCACGGTAGCGGGCGCCCACCTGGCGGGACCAAACGGCCTGGTCTTTCCCTTCGTCGGGGACGACCTCTTCTACCTGGTCGACACGGACATCTTCGTCGGCTACGGGCTCATCCGGCGGATCTCGCTCCTGGAGGATTCGGTCCTCACCGTAGCCGGCGCGCCGCAGGTCGGGTTCGTCAGCACCGATGGCCTGGGCACGCAGGCGCTCTTCGCGCAGCCCCGGCGCGCCGTGAGCGACGGGAGCAGCCTGTTCATCGGCGACGCCTTCTCGGTTCGCCGCATGGACCTGGCCACCAACGCCGTCGTCACCATCGCCGGAGACATGACGACATCCGGCTTCGCCGACGGCGTCGCCAGCGTCGCGCGCTTCAACGCCGCCTTCGGGATCGCGCGCGACAGCCGCAACGGGGCCATCTACATCGCGGACCAGGGCAACTTCGCCATCCGCAAGCTGACGCCTCCGTGACCGGCTGAGACGGACAGGGTTGCCGTCCACGCGGCAGCCCCGCGCCGGCGCTGCGGAATTCCGGAGGCGGTACGGGCCTGTCGCGCTGTCCGCCGGTCTCGGCCGCAGGACTGAAAACTTGTTCCGCACCGGGGCGGCTGCTACGAAGCGCGAGCGATGAAGAGAGCGGCCGCGCGCAAGGCGCAGCAGGAGGAGCTCGACTTTTCCGGGGGCGACAAGCCGCCTCCGCGGAGGCGCCGCGGTGCGCCCCAAGGCGGCGGCGGCGGGGGCGACGGCGTGCCGGCGGCGCTCCACGAGGAGGCGCGCCGGCGGTACCTGAACTATGCGCTTTCGGTGATTACGAGCCGCGCGCTGCCGGACGTGCGCGACGGCTTGAAGCCCGTGCAGCGCCGCATCGTGTTCGGGATGTACAACGACCACCGGCTCACGCACGAGGCGAAGTACCAGAAGTGCGCCAAGGTGGTCGGCACCATCATGGGCCAGTACCACCCGCACGGCGACGTCGCCATCTACGACGCGCTGGTGCGCATGGCGCAGGACTTCTCCCTGCGCTACCCGCTGGTGGATGGCCACGGGAACTTCGGCTCGCTCGACGGCGATGCCGCGGCCGCGATGCGCTACACGGAATGCCGCCTGGCCCCGCTCGCCTCCGAGCTCTTGAGCGAGCTGGGCAAGCGGACCATCGACTACCGCCCGACCTACGACGGCACGATGTTCGAGCCGATCGTCGTCCCCGCGCGCCTGCCGCAGCTCTTGATGAACGGCACCACCGGAATCGCGGTGGGGATGGCGACCAACATCCCGCCGCACAACGTGCAGGAGCTGTGCGATGCGCTCGTCGAGCTGATCGCGCATCCCAAGCAGGAGACGAAGGACCTCCTCAAGTTCATCAAGGGGCCCGACTTCCCCACCGGCGGCCAGGTGCTCAACTCGCGCGCCGAGCTGCGCCAGATCTACGAGACCGGCCAGGGCTCGCTGCGGGTGCGCGGAGAGTGGAAGCTGGAGGAGCTGCCACGGGGCGGGCAGCAGATCGTCGTCACCAGCATCCCGTACGCGGTGAACAAGTCTTCGCTGGTGGCGAAGTTCGGCGACCTGGTCCGGGAGCGGAAGCTGCCGCCGCTGGTCGACGTGCGCGACGAATCCACCAAGGACGTGCGCATCGTGCTGGAGCTGAAGCGCGACGCCGATGCAGATCTGGTGATGGCGTACCTCTACAAGCACACCTCGCTGCAGACGAACTTCAACGTGAACATGACGTGCCTGGTACCCAGCCAGAACCCGGAAGTGGGTACCCCGCAGCGGCTGGGCCTCAAGGACATCCTCCGCTACTTCCTCGATTTCCGCTTCCAGGTCGTCACCCGGAGGTTCCAGTTCGACCTGCAGGAGGTGCAGAAGCGGCTGCACATCCTGGAAGGGTTCGAGAAGGTCTACGACGCGCTCGACGAGATGATCAAGATCATCCGCAAGAGCGACGGCAAGGAGGACGCGGCGGCGAAGCTGATGAAGCGCTTCGAGCTGGACGAGATCCAGACCGACGCCATCCTCGACATGCGGCTCTACAAGCTGGCCCGCCTCGAGATCCTGGTGGTGCAGAAGGAGGCGAAGGAGAAGCGCGCCGAGCAGAAGGAGCTGAAGGCGCTGCTCGCCTCCGACAAGGCGCGCTGGGGCGTCGTCAAGCAGGAGATCCAGGAGATCGCCGCGCAGTACAAGGACGAGCGGCGCACGCGCATCGGCGGAGGCCGCGAGGAGGTCGAGTACACCGAGGAGGCCTTCATCGCCGACGAGGACGCGCACGTGGTGATCACCCGGGACGGCTGGGTGAAGCGCGTGCGGGAGATGAAGGACCCGGCGACCACCCGGCTGCGCGAAGGCGACGAGGTGCTGGCCGTGCTGGCCGGATCGCTCAAGTCCAGCCTGATCCTGTTCTCGAACTTCGGCACCGCGTACGTGACTCGCTTCAACGACGTCCCGGCCTCCACCGGATATGGCGATCCGGTGCAGAAGCTGTTCAAGTTCGACGATCAGGAGCGCGTGGTGGGTGGGCTGTCCCTCGACCCGCGCCTGCCGCGGCCCGAGAAGCTGGTCGGCGTCTCCAAGCGGGGATACGGGCTGCGCTTCCCCCTCGCGCCGCACACCGAGCTCTCCACGCGCGCGGGCCGCCGCTACGCCAGGCCTGGCAAGGACGACGAGCTGATCGGCGTCGCACCCGCCGAGGACCGCGACCTCCTGGCGGTGGTCACCCAGTCGAGCCACGCGCTCGTCTGCAAGGT
>JBJMQJ010000411.1:0-12449 GCA_045802765.1 Myxococcales bacterium | reverse complement strand
TGCGCCCGCTGTCGGCGCCGCTCAAGCCGAGCGGCGGGCTCTACATCTTGAGCGGCAACCTGGCTCCCGACGGAGCGGTGGTGAAGGCGGCGGGGCACGAGCGGCCCCGCCATACTGGACCCGCGCGCGTCTTCGATCGCGAGGAGGAGGCGTTCGCCGCCGTGCGCGACGGGCGCATCGTGGCCGGCGACGTGGTGGTGATCCGCTACGAAGGCCCGCGCGGCGGGCCGGGCATGCGCGAGATGCTGGGCGTCACCGCGGCGGTGGTCGGACGCGGGCTGGGCGAGTCGGTCGCGCTGGTCACGGACGGCCGGTTCAGCGGCGCAACGCGCGGGCTGATGGTCGGCCACGTCGCGCCCGAGGCGCATTCCGGCGGTCCCCTCGCCGCGGTGCGCGACGGAGACCGCATCACCATCGATCTCGAGGCGCGCCGGCTGGAGCTGGACCTCTCGGCTTCGGCGCTGGCCGCCCGTTTGCGCGACTTCCGCCCGCCTGCCCCGCATTACACGACGGGCGTGTTCGCCAAGTACGCGAGCCAGGTTTCCTCGGCCGCCGAAGGCGCCGTGACTTCCCCCGCAAGTCAAAGAGCAGTTCCAACCCCGGAGTGAGCAAATGGCAGTGATCCACTACGACAGAGATGCGAGCCTGGAACCCGTCCGCGGCCGGCGGGTGGCAATCGTGGGCTACGGGAGCCAGGGCCACGCGCACGCGCTCAACTTGCGCGACTCGGGGGTCGACGTGCGCGTCGGGCTCCACGCCGGCAGCCGCTCGCGCAACAAGGCGGCGGGAGCGGGGCTTCGCGTCCTTCCGGTGGCGGAGGCGGCGCGCGAGGCGGACCTGATCATGATGCTCGCGCCCGACCAGACGCAGAAGCAGATCTACGACAACGAGATCGAGAAGCACCTCACTCGCGGCAAGGCGCTGTTCTTCGCCCACGGCTTCAACATCCACTACGGCCAGATCAAGCCTGGCCCCGGCGTGGACGTGGTGCTGATTGCGCCCAAGGCGCCCGGTCACCTGGTGCGCAGGCTGTACGAGGAGGGACAGGGAACCCCCGCGCTCATCGCCGTCCACCAGGACGGGAGCGGGCAGGCGCACGAGCTCGGGCTTTCCTACGCGCGGGCGCTGGGCGTCACCCGGGCGGGCGTCCTGGAGACGACCTTCAAGGAGGAGACGGAGACCGATCTCTTCGGTGAGCAGGCGGTCCTCTGCGGCGGCGTGACCGCGCTGGTGGAGGCCGGTTACGACACGCTGGTCCAGGCGGGCTACCAGGAGGAGAGCGCGTACTTCGAGTGCCTCCACGAGCTGAAGCTGATCGTCGACCTGATGTACGAGGGTGGCATCGGCTGGATGCGCCACTCGGTCAGCGACACCGCCGAATACGGCGACTACACGCGCGGTCCGCGCATCATCGGCGAGGCGGCGCGCGCCGAGATGAAGAAGATCCTCCGCGAGATCCAGACGGGCGTCTTCGCGCGCGAGTGGATCCTGGAGAACCAGGCGGGACGTCCGGTCTTCGACAAGTGCCGCGAGGAGAGCAAGGCGCACCGCATCGAGGACGTCGGGGCGCGGCTGCGCGAGATGATGAGCTGGATCCGGAACATCCGGAAGGACTCCAGCGAGCCCTCGCAGCAGCAGCAACAAGGGGCGGTGATCGAGTACCCGCTGCAGCACAGGAGCGGAGCGGTCTGAAGAGGCAGTTCTAGTGCGCGATTGAAATACAGCGCCGCCCGATGGCGGCGACTGTGCAGCGGGAGCAGAACGCAGATGATGGAGTCAAAGGCGATTTGGATGAACGGGGAGCTGGTCCCGTTCCGCGAGGCGAAGCTCCACTTCCTGACGCCGGCGCTGCACTACGGCGTCAGCGCCTTCGAAGGGATCCGCTGCTACCGCACCGTCCGCGGTCCGGCCGTCTTCCGATTGCGCGAGCACATCGAGCGCCTGGTCGACTCGGCGCACATCATGGGCTGGCGCGAGCTGCCCTTCTCCGTCGACGAGCTGGTCGAGGCCTGCCGCAAGACGGTGCAGGCCAACGGATTCGACGAGTGCTACATCCGCCCGCTCATCTACCTCGCCGAGGGCGGCTGGAACCTGACGGTCGATGCCGGCAAGGCGCACGTGGGCATCGCCGTCTGGGAGTGGAAGCAGTATCTCGGAGCGGAAGCGGCGGAGCAGGGCGTGCGCGCCAACATCTCCACGTTCACCCGTCATCATCCGAACATAATGATGACCAAGGCGAAGATCGGCGGCAACTACCCCAATTCGGTGCTCGCCAAGACGGAATCGCTGCGCCTCGGCTTCGACGAGGCGATCATGCTCGACTCGCAGGGCCACGTCGCGGAGTGCACGGGCGAGAACATCTTCCTCGTCAAGCGCGGCCGCATCGTCACTCCGCCCGATTCGCACATCCTCCAGGGCCTGACGCGCGACTCGATCCTCCACCTCCTCGCCGACCTCGGCCATCACGTGGAGCAGCAGCCCATCTCCCGCGACCAGCTCTACACGGCGGACGAGGTGTTCGTCTGCGGGACCGCGGCGGAGGTGATCGGCCTCCGGGAGATCGACTTCCGCACCATCGGGTCGGGGCGCACCGGACCCGTGACGCGGGCGGCGCAGCAGGCGTACCACGCGCTCGTGCGCGGGGAGCACCCGCGCTCGGACGGGTGGCTCACCCCGATCGACGGGTGACGCTTCGGGGGAACGCAATGCGGATACGCCCGTTGGTCGAACGCGACTGTGGCGCCGCCGCCGACTTGTGCACCCAGCTTGGCTATCCATCGACGCCGGCTCAAGTGGAGCGGCGCCTGCGGATTCTCGAGGCGACGGCGGGACAGGTGGTCTTCGGGGCGGAGCAGGATGGGCGCCTCGTCGGCTGGGTGCATGTCCAGACTCGCTGCGGTGTGGAGTCCGACCCTTTCGCGGAGATCTCCGGCCTCGTGGTGGACGAACGCCTTCGCGGCCACGGCGTCGGACGTGCCCTGGTGGATGCCGCCGAAGAGTGGGCGCGGCGCGAAGGACAGGTCGAAGTGCGCGTGCGGTCCAATAGCATTCGAACGCGGACGCATCGCTTCTACCAGCAACTGGGCTACGCGCTCGCCAAGACGTCACACGTGTTCCACAAATCGCTCTGAGCTTGCGTCAGGCTGGCGCCAGGCAGAGGGCGTCTCCGCGCAGGAGCTACCGGTAGACGCAAGCACCGCCTCCGTCCACCATCACGAGGAGCACCTCTGTCGCGCGCCAGCGCCAGCCGACGGCAAGCAACCACGTCAGTGACCCGATCAGGCGGACGGTTTGGAACGCGCGCCGCCGCGCGATGCGCCGATCGCGTCCATCACGGTCTCGAGGTCCACCGGCTTGACGAGGTAGCTCTCGATCCCCACGGCGGCGGTTCGCGTCCGCTCCGCGGGCTGGCCGAAGCCGGTGAGCGCCACGATGCGTACTCCGGCGAGCTGCGGGTAGGCGCGGAGGCGGCGCGCGACCTCGATGCCGCCCATTCCGGGCAGACCGAGATCGAGCAGCACCACGTCCGGTTGGAACTGGGCAGCCGCAAGCAGCGCCGAGGTCCCATCGTGCTCTTCGCGGACCTCGTGGCCGGCATCTTTCAGCGCTTGAGCAAGCATCTCCGCGGCGTCGACGTCGTCGTCGACGATGAGCACGCGGCGACGTTGCTGCGGCCTGGCCCGCGCCGGCGCCGGCGTCTCCTGCTCGACCGGCGCATCCTCGGCAACCGCTGGCAACCGGACGACGAACTCACTGCCACGCCCGGGTCCCTCGCTCCGAGCGTCGACGGTGCCGCCGTGCAGCTGGACCAGGCTGCGGACGATCGTCAGTCCGATCCCGAGCCCGCCATGAGACCGATCCGCTGGCTGATCGCCCTGGACGAACAGCTCGAACATCGACGCGAGGCGGTCGGGAGGAATCCCGCTCCCGTCGTCGCGAACGCGAATCACCACCTCGGCCCCTTCGCGGCGACCCTCCAACTCGATGTGCCCGCCGGGATCCGTGTACTTGGCCGCGTTCTGCAGCAGATTGGCGATCACCTGGGCAAGCCGAACCACGTCGCCGGCGACGTACAACGCGCCCACTGGGACCGAGACCGCGAGGTGATGCTGCTTCGACTCGACGAGCGGCCGCGAGATCTCGACGGCGCGCGCGACCGGAGTGGCAACGTCGACCCGCTCCCGCCGCAGGTCGATCTTGCCCATCGTGGCCCGCGAGACGTCGAGCAGATCGTCGACCAGCCGCGAGAGATGCCCTACCTGCCGCTCGATGACCGCGCGTTCGCGCTCGGTGGACGGATCGGTGGCTCGCAACCGCATGAGGTGAAGCGCGGTGAGGATGGGCGCGAGGGGATTGCGCAGCTCGTGCCCGAGCACGGCGAGAAATTCGTCCTTGCTTCGATCGCTGTCGAGTAGCTGCTTCGCCAGGGCCTCCGTCTTCCGCCGCATCACGACCGAGTCGGTCACCTCCACGGCGTGGATCATCACGCTGTCCAGCTCGCCATTCGCTCCCTTGGTGGGTTGGGCGACGAAATTGAAGAATCGCTCGCCGCCGTCGTCGGTTTGTCCCCAGAGGGACGGGTACTCGCTCCCCAGGAAGGGATCGCCGGTTCGCAGGACGTTCTCCAGGATGTCCCAGGTGGGCTGCGCCGCGGCCTCGGGAATCGCCTCTCTGCCCGGACGTCCCACGAGGTTGGTCCGGGAAACCAACTGCTCGAACTTCGGATTCGCCAACACGAACGCCTGTTCCGGCCCACGGACGATGGCGATCGCCACCGGCGCCTTCATGAACAGCGCGTACAGGTGCTCGCGATGCGCGTCGGCCTCGGCGCGTGCCCTCTGCTCCCGGCGCTCGAACTCGTCGCGCTCCTCCCTTCGGGCGGTCGCCTCGCGCTTCAAGGCCTCCTCGCGACGATGCTGCTCGAGGAAGACGCGGACCTTCGCGATCATCGTTTCGGCCGTGAACGGCTTGACCACGTAGTCGACGGCGCCGTTGGCATACCCCTTGAGGATGTGCTCCTCCTCGCGCCGCACCGCGGTCACGAAGATGATCGGCGTGTAGCGGGTGCGCTCCCGCTCGCGGATCAAGGCGGCCGTTTCGAAGCCGTCCAGCTCCGGCATCTGCACGTCGAGCAGGATGAGCGCGCAGTCTTCGTTCAGCAGGAAGCGCAGCGCCTCCCGTCCGGAGCGCACCATGACGAGGCGCTGCTGGAGCGGGTCGAGCACCGCCTCGAGCGCGAGCAGATTCGCATCGCGATCGTCCACGATCAGAATGGTCGCCGGTTTTTCCGCCACGCACCGACAATAACAGGCTAAATCCGCGCCGTAAGGCCGTTCCGATCGAGCAATGGACCGAGCCCTGGGTCTCCTGCTCCTCGACGGAGTATCTTTCCGGTAAACAGTCAGAAGCGGAGCGAGCAAGTCCACGCGTACGGAGGACGGAATGCACGAGCAAAGCGCGAATGGCGGCGGCGAGAAGCACGAGACCAGCGGACACGCCGGCGCGTCGTCCGAGGCGGAGCTGCAGAAGGAAGGGCTGGCGCCCGGCGAGCGCGAGAGCATCGCCGCGGAGGAAAAGACGCACGTCAAATCGCTCGCTCGCGGGATGATGGAGAAAGGCCCCGAGCAGAGCGCGGGCCCGATTACCGAGGTGCAGAAGCTCGATGAGATGGCCAAAGCCGCTCCCAAGGTCCAGGCGCGCTTCCAGAAGAAGAAGGCGTCGCGCGTGACCCGCGGAAAGACGGGCAAGCCTGACTTCGCGCGGAAGTCGGTGCGCGGCGGCAAGAACAAGGCTTCCAAGGCGGGCAAGGTGGGGTTCCGGGGCAAGGCAGGGCGCAAGGCCGCGGCGCAGGGGGCGAAGAAAGGGACGCGAGGCGGCCGCAGCAAGCAGAAGGGGCGGCCGGTCGGCAAGGGGGATCGCCGCTCGGCGCTGGGTCGCGGACCGGGCAGCAGCGGTCAGGGACGCACCTCGGCAAAGGGTGGCCGGGGCAAGACCGGCGCGCGGCAGCGCCCCTCGCCGCGGCGGAGCTACCGCTAGGCGCAACCTGGTAGAAGAACCTGCATGAGACGAGCCTTGCTGGCGCTGCCGCTGCTCGCCTGCGCTCACGCCCCGGAATCTCCTCGTGCGGACGATCTGGAGCTCCACCGCCGTGCGGTGGTAGTGGACACGCATTCCGACGTGACGCAGGCGATCACCTACGAAGGGTACGATTTCGCGCAGCGGCACGATTTCCTCCACGAAGACCTGCCCCGGGCGCGCGAAGGCGGGCTCGATGCCGAGTTCTTCTCCATCTGGATCAACCCGGAGACGATCAAGGCGGAGAGCTGGTACGCCGAGTCGCTGCACCAGGTCGAAGCGGTGCAGGCGATGGCGCGCAAGAATGCGTCCGCGGTCGCCTTGGCGCGAACGGCGGCGGAGGTCCGGTCGAACGCGGCGCGCGGGGTGTTCAGCGTCCTGTTGGGGCTCGAAGGTGGCCATTCGCTCCTGCCGGGCACGGAGGACGAGCAGATCGAGCACCTGCGGCGCTTCGGGCAGCTCGGCGTGCGCTACATGACCCTGACCTGGTCGATCTCCAACCCGATCGGCGGCTCGTCGAGCGACGCGGGCGAGCGCGTGGGTCTCACGCCATTCGGACGCCGCGTGATCGAAGAGATGGACCGGCTCGGCATGGTGGTCGACGTGTCGCACGGCTCGGACCCGCTCTTCTGGGACGCGATCCGGGCGGTGAAGAAGCCGGTCATCGCCTCGCACTCGTCGGTGCGTGCGCTCGCGAACGTCCCGCGAAACATGACCGATTCGATGATCAAGGCGGTCGCGGCGAACGGCGGGGCGGTCTGCGTGAACTTCTTTTCCGGGTTCCTCGACGAGCCTCACTACCGGGCCGTCGCGCAATACCTGCCGCAGATGAAGACGATGACGGTCGATCAGTCGCAGCGCTTCCTGCGCACGAAGTCGCTGCCTCCGGTCTCACTGGCGCGCATCGCCGATCACGTCGACCACATCGTGAAGGTGGCGGGGGCCGACCACGCCTGCGTGGGCAGCGACTTCGACGGCATCCCGACCATCCCGACGGGCATGGAGGACGCCTCCAAGCTCCCGTGGCTCACCGGCGAGCTGCGGCGGCGCGGCTATACGCCCGACCAACTCGAGAAGATCCTCGGCGGGAACGTCCTGCGCGTGCTGGAAGCGAACGAACGCGGCGCGGCCGCCCCTCAGGCGCGGGCCGAGCGCATCGAGGGCTGGACCGTCTCCGACATCAAGTAGGCGTTCGGATCGTGGTGCAGGGCGTCCGCGGGAAGCGACTCGTAGAACGGTCCCAGGTCATTGCGCACTTGCGCGACGAAGAACTCGGGCAGCTCCGTGGTCTCCTGCTCGAAGTAGCGCCGGAGCGGCAGGTCGGTGTCGAGCCGGCGGCGCACGTCGGTGTAGTACGCGATGCGGCCGAATCCCTCGGAGGAGATGGCGCGCACCACGTTCATCCAACGGGGAATCTGGCCGCGCATCGCCGCGAATCGCCGCGCGATGGCGCGCCACGAGAACGTATAGCGGGTGAGCGAGATGACGTTGTCGTAGAAGTCCGGCCAGGAGTAGTTCTTCGGGCGCACGTTCATCGCGTGGTTGTTGTCGAGGAAGTGGAACGGGAAGGGCAGCACGCGCCGCTGGCGCTGGAACTCGAGATTGAGCGGCGCCGCCCGGCCGAAGGCCGACAGGAGCGAATATCCAGGGAACGCTCCCGGCGTGAGATCGACGAACCGCTTGGTCAGCTCGAACGGCTCGGGGCCCTCGTCGCCGTCGAGCCCGAGCACGAAGTTCGTCTGCACGTAGGGCAGGTACTTCAGGATCATGCGGACGTGCTCGGAGACCTGCTCCACCTTCTCGAGGCCCTTGCGGCTAGCCGTCTTCGACTTGTTGCCCAGCTCGTACCAGGATTCGATCCCCGGCAGGACCGCCTTGAACCCGTTGCGCTGCAGCCGCTGGAGATGCGGCTCGGAGAGGAGCGAGAGGCTGCTCTCGGCGATGAAATCGATGCTGTCCGGTGGGGCAGCGGCCTCGATCGCGTCCAGCGTCTCGTCGAAGCGCACCCCGAAGTTGGGATCGTGCCAAGCCACCCGCGGCCGCTTCGAGGTGCGCACGAGGAAGCGGAGATCCTCCTTGAGCACGTCGAGGTCTAGCGGCTGGTAGGGGACCGTCGAATCGATGCAGAAGCTACACGTATACGGGCAGCCGAGGCTGGCGAGCATCGGCACGATCTTGAGGACGGGGGCCTTGCGCAACGTCTGCTCGATGAACTTCCAGCGCTCGCGCACGCCGGGTAGCTGGAGCGGCTGTTTCTCGGCGGAGAGTTGCACGCCGCGCGGGCGATGGCGCGAGCAGTCGCGCAGCAGGTCGTGGATGACGGCGCGGTCGGTGAACCCCAGGACGTAATCGAACTGGGTCGCGGCGTGCTCGGGATAGCAGCGCGCGTGCGGCCCGCCGAGGGCGGTGACCGCTCCCTGCGCGCGGAAACGGTTGCTCAGCGCATACGCGAGGAGCGCCGCCTCGGTGAACGCGCCGATGAAGACCAGGTCGACCTTCGCGGGCAGTTGCTCGGAGAGATCCTCCAGTCCCGTGTAGCAGACGAAGCTGACCTCGTGGCCCTCGGCCTCGCACCAGGTGGCGACGACCTGCGGCATGATGCTCGCCATGTTGGCGTGCATCGCCCGGGCGTAGATCGCTCGGGTGGGCCCCTTGGTGACGAGATCGATCACCGCTACTCGCAACCGCCGCATGAAGTGCCCTTTCGGCAGCCTGGAACGAGCGCAGCTTGTCTGGGTGGGAACGAGACATGATGTACGCATACCCACGCACCCGCCGCAAGATCTGCGGTGGATGAGCTAGGCTCTTCGTCCATGGACTCGGGCGCCAAGCTCGCCGGTCTCCTTCTCGTCGCGGTGGTTGCTTGCTCGCATGAGCAGGCGCCCGCCATCCCAGCGGATCGTCCCGTCCTGCTCTGGTATGGGAGTGCCGCACAGGACCAGAACCGGCGCAACCTGCCGCCCGGCTTCAACGCTCCCGACGAGCACGCCTGTGCCGCGGATACCAGTCGGATCTACCTGGGCGAGCTGTTCCTCCAAGGCAACGTGCAGGTGAATTGGCATTGGGCGCCCGTCGTGCGAGGGCCGGACGCGAATAGACCGACGCTCGGCCAACCCGAGTTCTCGCTCGCGGGAACCCTGGTCGACGCGAGCGATTCGACCGATGACGTGCTCGCCGACCACCCGTTCGGCTTCGACGTGGTGGCGGACGTCACGCCGGATGCGCCGTTCGCCTTCCTGCCCTTCAACGGCCCGGTCCTGACGCAGCGGGCGCTCCATCCGGAGGTCGAGACGCGCATCTTTCCGCGGACGGCGCTCGGGTGGGTGCCGCAGGCGAACGATCGGACGCTGATGCGCGGCGCGTGGGTGCTCGATTGCGGACACCCCCCGTACGGGGCCGAGATGCACCCGCCGACATTCTCGAGCTATGCGCGGCAGGCGGACGCGAGGACCACCATCGCCGCGGCGATCGTGATGCCGTACCGCTCGTCGCTGCTGTTCAATCCGGATCCGGCGCTGGCGACCGACTTCGCGAACACGGCGCGGTTCTCGGATCCGGCCTCGCTGCCGTTCTCGCTCGCGCTGGAGAATGCGCTGTTCGCTGCCGTACAGAATCCGGCCATCCAGCGACTCACCACGCACGCATTGATGACGGCGAACCGATTCGAAACGCTCGACTGGGCGGTCTGCGCGCCGCTACCCCGGCCCGCCGGCGCGACGCTCGACGCGCAGTGGCGCTTCACCACCCGCACGGGCGTGGCGATTACCCCCGCGCAGATCGAGCCGGATGGTTGCGTGCGCTTCGTCGCCACGATGACGGCCGCGTACACGCCGATGCCGCTCGTGCACGGCGATGCGGATTGGCCGTGGGCGGACGTGAGCACCAGCGCCTCGAATCAGCTCGGCCAGACGATCGACGTCCGGCTCGCGCTCATCCAGTCGGCGAGCGCGTTCTCACCGTCCGCGAGCCAGGCGCCGGCGCTGCAGCCGGATCACCCGCCGCTCGTCGATACGTATGGCCCTTTGCTCCCGCGCGCCGGCGCGGACGCCGATTCGCCCACGGTGATCGACGCCGGCGCCGACGACCAGCCGTTTCCCTTCTACGGCCGCGTACGCGTCGGCTGGAAATGAGCCGTGGAGATCGACGACGACATCCGACGGGCCCGGACGCTGCCCGCCGCCTTCTACCGGGATGCCGCGGTGTTCGAGCGCGTCCGCGAGAGGGTGTTCGCGCGCAGCTGGCAGCTCGTGGACGGCGCCGAGCGCGTGATCGAGCCCGGCTCGGTGCTCCCGTTCTCGTTCTTGCAGGATTGCGTCGACGAGCCGCTCCTGTTGTCGCGCGACGCGGCCGGAGCTCTCCACGGCCTCTCCAACGTCTGCACCCATCGCGGGAACCTGCTTTGCACCAAGCCCGAGGTGGTCCAGTCGCTGCGCTGCCGGTACCACGGACGCCGCTTCGCGCTGGACGGGCGCTTCCTCTCCATGCCCGAATTCGAGGGCGTTCGCGATTTTCCCTCTCGAGCCGACGACCTGCCGCGCATCCAGCTCGGGCAATTCGGGCCGCTGGTGTTCGCCGCCCTCGACCCGGCGTTCCCCTTCGAGGAGCTGATCGCTCCCGTGCGCGAGCGCATGTCCTTCCTCCCGCTCGATCGGATGGCTCCGGACCCCTCCGGCTCGCGCGTGTACGAGGTGGCGGCGAACTGGGCGCTGTACTGCGACAATTACCTGGAGGGATTCCACGTCCCGTTCGTCCATCCGGACCTGGCGAAGACGATCGACTACGGATCGTACCGCACCGAGCTGTTCGCCTGGTCGAGCGCGCAGATCGCGGAGGCGGCAGCCCCCGCCGACGCGTTCTCCGGATCCGCCATCGCCGCGTACTACTTCTTCCTCTTCCCGAATCTCATGTTGAACTTCTATCCCTGGGGTCTCTCGATCAACGTGGTGGTCCCGGCCGCCGTCGATCGCACGCGCATCGTCTACCGGTCGTGGGTCGTCGATCCGTCGCGCCGAGGCACCGGAGCGGGCGGCGCGCTCGACCGCGTGGAGATCGAGGACGAGCAGATCGTCGAGCAGGTGCAGCGGGGAGTGCGCTCGCGGCTGTACGATCGCGGCCGGTACTCTCCCTCGCGCGAGGCGGGCGTGCACCACTTCCACCGGCTGCTGGCGCGCCTTTCGGCCTGAGAGTGGCCGAGCTGCGCCGCGCGCTCGGGCTCCTCGACGCGACCATGGTGAACGTGGGCGTGATGATCGGCTCGGCCGTGTTCCTCACGGCGGGGGACGTGGCGCGCGCGTTTCCCCATCCCGCCCTGCAGCTCGCCACCTGGGTCGTCGCGGCCCTCTTCTCGCTCGCGGGCGCGCTCACCATCGCCGAGCTCGGGGCGGCGTTGCCCGAGGCCGGAGGGCTGTACGTCTACTTGCGCCGCGCCTTCGGTCCGTTTTGGGGGTTCCTCTACGGATGGGCGCTGTTCGCGGTCATCCAGACGGCCGCCATCGCGGCGGTGGCTGTCGGATTCGCTACCTACTTCGGACATTTCGTGCCGCTCTCGCCGGGCGGCGCGCAGCTGGTCGCCATCGCCGCAATCGCCGCGCTGACCTTGGTGAACGTCCTCGGCGTGCGCGAGGGCGTGGTCACGCAAAACGTGGTGACGTTCGCCAAGATGGCGGTCGTGCTCGGGCTGGTGATCCTGGCGTTCGCCGGGCGGCCGCGTCCGGGGGCCGAGCCCGCGTCTCCGCTGGCGGCACACTCCGTGGGCTTCGCCGCGCTGGGAGCAGCCCTGGTCGGCCCGCTCTTCGCCTTCGACGGCTGGATCACGCTCAGCTACATGGGCGGCGAGGTGAAGCAGCCGTCTCGCAACCTGCCGCTCGCCGCGCTCCTCTCCGTCGGAATCGTGGCGGCGCTCTACCTTGCGCTGAATGGCGCCTATCTGTTCGTGCTCGGGTCGCCAGGCGTCGCCGGCTCGTCTCTGGTCGCGGCCGACACCGCGCGCGCGCTCCTCGGGGACCGCGGCGCGGACCTCGCAGCCGGGATGGTCGCTCTCGCGATGCTCGGCGGACTGAACGGCAACATCCTCGGCGGAGCCCGGGTCCTCTACGCAATGGCCGGCGCCGGTCTCTTCTGGCGCCCCGCGGCGCACGTGCATCCGCGTTTCGGCACTCCCGGCGTCGCCTTGGTCGCGCAGGCGGCCGTCTCGGTGGCGTTCGTCTTCACCGGCCGGTTCGAGCAGCTGCTGACGTGCTGCCTGTTCGCCTCGTGGCTGTTCTATGCGCTCGGCGGCCTGGCAGTGTTCGCGCTCCGCCGGGACCGGACTCTCGAGCGACCCTACGGCGTGCCGGGATACCCGATGGTGCCCGCGCTATTCGTCGCCTTCGCCG
>JBJMQJ010000410.1:0-8558 GCA_045802765.1 Myxococcales bacterium | reverse complement strand
GGCCTCGACGGGGGCGCCGGCGCGGAGCCGCTCGCGCGCTGCCGCCAGCGCGACACGGACGCGGCCCCGGGCGTGGGCACGGAAGAGGTGCTTCGCGCGCGCAGCCAGCTCCTGCGCCAGCTCCGCGGCGCGCAGGTAAGCCCGCCTGCGCAGCCCGGGGGACAGCGCGCGGTCCGCTGCGCGCATGAGGGCGAGCTGCGAAAGGCGCAACCCGAGCTTCTCCGCCACGACCAGGCCGTCGGCGACGAGCGTCTCCTCGTACCCTGCCAGCGCGTGCGTACCGAGCTCCGGCCAGAGCACCGCCGCGAACCCGACGGAAGCGCGCTGCGACTCGGGCAGCCCGGCGAGCGCCACGCGGGCGGCGCGCAGCGATGGGCGCGGCACGCAGCCGCTGAAATCCGCCCCCGCCCGTGGCGCGTCCAGCTCCCATCGGCCGTTGCGGCGCGCCAGCAGGTGGCGGGCGGCGAGATCGCGCAACGCCTCCTCGAGATCGCCGGGAAGCCCCGACGTCTCGCGGACGAGCAGGTCCGCGAGCCTCTCGGCCCACGGGGCGCGCGGACCCAACGCCTCGACCATCTTCTCCTTCCGCAGCGCCGGCGGGAGGGGACGCAGCTCGATCCGCTCCAGCGAATGCTCCAGCTGCTCGGAGGCGGCGGCCACCACCAGCAGCCGCTTCTGCTTCCAGATCGGCTCGGTGGCGAGGGCCAGCAGCAGCGAGCGCAGGGCGCCGTCGACCCGATCGGCGCCGTCGACGAAGAGGGCGATCGGGTGCTGGGTGCAAGCCGCGGCCAGCTCCTTCTTCGCCGCGGCGACGGTCGGCTCGAAGCGGGCGCGATCGCCGAGGAGCAGACCGAGCCATAGACCGAGGGTGGCAAGGCCCTGGTCCTCGGTGAGATGCAAGACGCGCAGCCCGGCGAGCTCGCAAGCTCTCGCCGACGCGCGCAGCAGGCGGGAACGGCCCGAGCCTGGCGCGCCGACGACGATGAGCTGTGCGCCCTTGCCGCCCGCCGCCCGCCAGGCCGCGGCCTCGATCCGCGCGAGCTCGGCGTCGCGGCCGTAGAGCCGGCCCATTCCGATCCGATCGACGGCGAGGCCCTCGCCGTCGCTCTCGAGCGGCAAGCCCGTCGCGGACGCGAGCGCCTCGATGACCGCGTCCGCGTGCGGGTACCGTGAACGGGGTTCGCGCGCCAGGAGCTTCATCGTCACCGCCCGCACGCCGGCGCTCGCGCCGAGCGGAGGGACGCTCTCGAAATGAGCGCGGATCACCTCGGCCGGGGTGCCCGCGGCGAAGGGATTGGTCCCCGAGAGCAGCTCGTGCAGCGTGACGCCGAGGGAGTAGAGGTCGGCAGCCGCGTCCGGCGCCGCGCCTTCGAGCACCTCCGGCGCCGCGTACTCCAGGCTGCCGCGCGAGGTGCGCTCGGCGCCCGCGAGGCCCAGGTCCACGAGCAGCGCCCGCCTCGCTCCGGCAGGACCGGCGAGCACTGCGTTCTGCGGCTTGACGTCGCCGTGCACGATCCCGCGGCGGTGCAGGTAACCCAGTGCGCGAGCGATGCCGGCCACGTGCGCCACCACCACCGCTTCCGCGCCGCCACGCAGCGCGGTGAGGTCCTCGGCGCCGTACTCGAGCGCGAGCGACGCTCCGTCCACGTCGTGCCAGAGCGAAACCGCCCGCGCCAGGTGGGGATGGGCCAGCGAGGCGAACCGGCGGTACTCGGACGCCAGGCGCTCGGGAGCGCCCAGCTTGAGCGCGACCTCCTGGCCAGTGAAGAGATCGATGGCGAGATGGACGGACGCCTCCGCGCCGGAACCGCGCAGCCCGAGCACCTGGTAGCGTTGACCGATCCGCCGCTGCGGCGCTTTGGTGATCGCTGGTTCGGCCTGCATGGATGCCCGGGGCGGAAGGAGCGCGGAGTTTGACAACCGTCACACGCCGATCAAAGGGGCCGACGTGCTGCGCGCGCGCGACCTGTTCGTCCGCTTTCAAAGCGCCGCCGGAAACAGCCCTGCGGACGCCGTCGTCTCGTTCAGTATCCGACGGGGTGCGACGTTGGGGCTGCTGTCTTGACAGGTCAGTGCGACGCGCTGCCTGAACTTGCGTGCGCAGCGCGCGCGGCCATCCAATGAAAGCCGCGCCGGACGCCGCGCGTATCCGTGCGACATAGCAAACGTCGGAGCGCCGCCGCGATCAGGGCGTGCTGCCGGAGCGGCCCGTCTCGTCCCTGCCCCGCTTCGCGACGGCGTTCGTCTTTCCGGGCGTCCGGTGGTGCGTTCCCCCGCGCGTCGCGTTCGCGTCTCGGATCGCCCCGCGCGGCGGCGGCGGGACCCCCGCGTCGAAAGGAAGTCGGCGGCGGACGGCGATCCACGCCTCGGATGCGTGGCGCTGCATAGCGGCCCAGGCGCCCGCGGGCGTCTGGCGGCGCAGCGCGGTCCACGCATCGGAGAGCGTGCGCGGTCGGCTGGAGAGCGACGCGCCCGCGGCGACGACGAGCAACGCCGCGACGGCAGCGGCCATCGCGATGCGGCGCAAGGCGCTCCGCGCGCCGAAGTTCGAGCGCTGCGCGCTACTCACGCCGGGCCGCTTGAAGGCGCCGATCGGCTTGGTGGATCCGGGCGTCGGCTTTCCGGGCGTCGGCTTTCCCGCCAGCGTGGGACTCGACGGAGCGCGCCAGGGCGGCTCGGCTGGAAGGAGGCGGCGGCAGGCCGCGCAGACACCCTTGTCCCCAGGAGTGGCCTCGTAGAGCGCGCCGCAGCTCGTGCACCCCTCGACCGAAGCTGGTGTGTTCATGGTCCCAATCTACCGGCGCGCGCGGCTGCGATTCTCTGCGAACCGGTGCGCCGCTACCCCACTCCCGCGCACCGTTGCCGAGCCTGTCGCGGCGGCGCACAGGCTCCCGGGTGGGAGCACGCCCTTCACTCGTCCCGCTGTGCGCGATCGGTTCCTAGCGGAACGCCCTGTTTCGAGGGCAAGCTGTCCGCGCGAGCGATCGCCTGGAACGCCGAGTCTCCACACGCGAGGGGATATGCCGGACGAGAAGTCGCAACGGATTGGCCGCGAGCGGATCGCGCGCGTGTTCCGCTACCTGAAGGCGCTCAACGAGCACCGGAACCCGGCCAAGCGGGACCTGTCGGAGCAGCCCTGGACGCTCTGGTTCAGAAACCTCCCCGACCACCCCGCGATCCAGCGCCGACTCGCCAACGGAAAGGACGCGGAGGAGGACGATTTCGTCCTCAAGGTGGGCAGGCCGACCTTCACCCAGGCGCCGCAGCCGCCGCTGCCGATCGTCGACTGGCTCGAGGGCGAGTGGGAGGACCCGGACGGCGAGGTCGTGCTGCTGGAGACGAAGGGGAACGCCGGTTCCGAGCCCATCCGCTTCGACTCGGAGCCCCGCCGCGTCGAGGCGTACGAGCGCTGGCGCGCGCAGCACCAGGCCTGGGCAGGCACCGAGCGGCCCGCCCGCGCGGCGATGAAGACCTTCGAGCAGCTCTACGAGCTGTACGGCCGCATCGAGCGCGAGGCGGAGAACATCGAGCTGGTGCTGGGCGACGGCATCCTCAGCTGGAAGCGCCTGGAAGGCAGCATCTACCATCCCATCCTCCTCCAGCGCATCCAGCTCGCCTTCAATCCGAGCGTGCCCGAGTTCACCCTCATCGAGACTGGCCGGGAAGTGGAGCTGTACTCGGCGCTCTTCCGCTCCATGCCGGACATCGAGCCGAAGGTGCTGGCGCGCTGCCGCGAGGAGCTGGATCGCGGCGGCTTCCATCCCCTGGGCGGCACCGAGACGCTCGAGTTCTTCCGTCGCTTCGTCGTGCAGCTCTCGCCGCGCGGACAGTTCGCCGATGGGCCGCCGGAGAAGGAAGCGGAGGACCCGAAGATCGGTCGCGCTCAGGTGCTGTTCCTCCGCACCCGGACCCTCGGTTTCGCCACCGCGATCGAGGGAACGCTCGACGATCTGGCGGCGCGCGAGGATCTCCCGCTGGCCCTCCTCAAGATCGTCGGTCTGGATCCGCCTCCGGAAACCGACGAGAAGGCGGAGACCTTCGAGCCGGGCGACGAGCCGGAGGAGGTCCTGCTCAGCAAGCCCGCCAACCCGGAGCAGATCCGCATCGCGGTGCGGCTGGAGCGCGAGGGATGCGTCCTCGTCCAGGGTCCTCCGGGAACGGGCAAGACCCACACCATCGCCAACCTCATCGGTCATCTGCTGGCGCAGGGTCAGAGCGTGCTCGTCACGAGCCACACGACGAAAGCGCTGCGCGTGCTCCGCGACCACGTGGTCGAGAAGCTGCGGCCGTTGAGCGTGAGCGTGCTGGAGAGCGACCTCGAGAGCCGCAACCAGCTCGAGGGCTCGGTCTCGACGATCATCGATCGTCTCACCACCGGAAACCCCAAGAAGCTCGACGCGGAGGCGGAGCAGCTCGCCGCGCAGCGCAAGGAGCTCCTCGCGCAGCTGCGCAAGCACCGCCAGGAGCTGTTCGACGCGCGCGCGGACGAGTACCGGGAAGTGGCCTTCCTCAAGACGAAGCTGTCGCCCTGCGACGCCGCCCGCAAGGTGGCGGCCGAGGCGCAGGCGCACGGCTGGATCCCGGCGCCCGTCCAGGCGGGCGCGGCGCTGCCGCTCTCGCCGGCGGAAATCAAGGAGCTGTACGCGAGCACGGAGGCGCTCAGCGCGCAGGACGAGGCGGAGCTCGTGCGGCCCCTGCCCGAGGCAAAGGCGCTGCTCTCGCCCGGCGAGTTCGAGCGGGCCGCGCAGGAACGCCACCGGCTCTCGAGCGCGCAGCGCAAGTACCGCAAGGAGCTGTGGAGGGCGCCGCTCGACGAGCCGGCGACCGCGGCGCTCGACAAGGTGCTCGCGAAGGCGGTGAAGGCCGTCGAGGTGCTCGACCGGGACCAGCCCTGGAAGATCGCCGCCGTGGCCGCAGGCAAGGAAGGCGGGACGCAGCGGATCGAATGGGACGGGCTGCTCGAGATGATCGACCAGCTCACCGACGAGACCGCCCGCGCCAAGGAGAGCGCCCTCAAGCACGCTCCCAAGCTTTCCGAGACCATCCCGCTCGAGGAGCAGCTCCAGATCGCCGACGAGATCCTCTCGCACGCGAAGGACGGGAAGGGGCTCGGGAAGATCGCCCTGCTGACCCACGGCTCCTGGAAGCGCTTCGTCACCGAGAGCCAGGTCGCGTCGGGAGAGCCGAAGACCGTGGTCCACTTCCAGGCGCTGCGCGCGCAGATCGTCCTGCGGATCATGCGGCGGGACCTGGAGGGAAGGTGGGACCGCCAGATGGTCCCCCAGTCCGCCCCCGCCTGGGCGGAGCTTTCGGAGAAACCTCACGAGGGCCCGGCGCAGTTCGCCAACGAGATCCGCCGCTGCCTTTCCTGGCACGCGGAAGAGTGGGAGC
Source organism: Myxococcales bacterium (assembly GCA_045802765.1). Lineage (GTDB taxonomy): Bacteria > Myxococcota > Myxococcia > Myxococcales > 40CM-4-68-19 > VBKO01. Next base: position 3,167 of record JBJMQJ010000410.1, on the reverse strand, counting down.
GGATCGAGAAGCAGCTCGAGGAGGACGGGTTCCAGTGGCGCGAGCTCCTCGCCGAGCAATCGGGCGGCGGCGGCAGCGAAGCGCAGCTGCAGCGCCTCGAGGAGGTGGTCTCCGTCCGCCTCACCGAGGCCTTCGACGCGCGCAAGGAGATGGTGCGGTTCGGCCAGGTCAGCGCCGAGCTCGAGGCGGTGAAGTCGGCGCTCACGATCCCGCAGGACGGCACGCCCGCTCCGGTGCTGGCGAAGCTGCTCCGCGCGGCCGAGCGGGAGGCCCCGGCGGAGTACCGCGAGGGGTACCAGCGGCTGGTCGAGCTGGACCGCCAGCGGAAGACGGCCGCGAGGAGACGGGAGCTTCTCGATGCGCTGCACGCGGCGGCGCCGGCCTGGGCGATGGCGATCTACGAACGGCGCGCGCCCCACGACCAGCCCTCTCCTCCGGGCGACGCCCAGGCGGCCTGGGTGTGGCGGCAGCTCCACGACGAGCTGGAGCGGCGGGGGAAGACCTCGCTGCCGGCGCTGCAAGCCCAGATCGACCGGATCGGTCCCGAGCTGAGAAAGGTGACCGCCGAGCTGATCGAGCGCCGTGCATGGGGAGCGCAGGTGCGCAGGACGACGCCGCAGCAGCAACAGGCGCTGGTCGGCTGGCTCGACATGGTGCGCCGCATCGGCAAGGGCCAGGGGAAGCGCGTTCCCCGCCTGGTCGTCGAGGCGAGCCAGAAGATGACCGAGTGCCGCTCGGCGGTCCCGGTGTGGATCATGCCGCTGGCGCAGGCGGTGGAGACCTTCGAGCCGACCACGCGCTTCGACGTGGTGATCACCGACGAGGCCAGCCAGAGCGACGTGATGGCGCTCATCCCCTTCTACATGGCGCGGCGGGTGGTCGTGGTGGGCGACCACGAGCAGGTGAGCCCGTCCGCGGTGGGTCAGGATCTGGCGGTCGTCCAGCAGCTCATCGACGAGCACCTCGAGGACATTCCCAACTCGGTCCTCTACGACGGGCAGATGTCCGTCTACGATCTGGCCCGGCAGTCCTTCGGCGGCGCGATCTGCTTGACCGAGCACTTCCGCTGCGTGCCGGAGATCATCGAGTTCTCGAACCACCTCTGCTACGGGGGAAAGATCCGCCCGCTGCGCGACCCGAGCAAGGCGACCTTGAAGCCGCACATCATCGCCCACCGGGTGGAGAACGGCCGGGCGGCGAACGAGACCAACCCGGCGGAGGCGCTGGCGATCGCATCGCTCATCCGCGCCGCGATCGATCAGCCCGAGTACAAGAACAAGAGCTTCGGCGTGGTCTCGCTGGTGGGCGACGACCAGGCGCTGGAGATCGAGCGGCTCCTTTTGCATCACCTCCCGCCGGCGGAGTACGAGGCGCGCAGGGTGCTGTGCGGGAACGCCGCGCAGTTCCAGGGCGACGAGCGGGACGTGATGTTCCTCTCGGTGGTGGACACCGCGAGCGACAGCCAGCTCCGCCTGCGCAGCGAGCCGATGTTCAAGCAGCGCTTCAACGTCGCGGCGAGCCGGGCGCGCGATCAGATGTGGGTCGTGCACTCGCTCGACCCGGCCGACCTGAAGCCGAAGGACCTGCGCCGCCGCCTCATCCAGCACGCCGAGGATCCGGAGGCGGTGCGGCTCCTCATGAAGCAGTCCGAGGACGCCTCCGAGACGCCGCTCGAGCACGAGGTGCACAACCGCCTGTTCGAGGCCGGATATCGCGTCCTGCCTCACTGGCGCGTCGGCTACTACACCATCGACCTGGTGGTCGAGGGCGGAGGGCGCCGCCTGGCAATCGAATGCGACGGCGACACCGCCGGAGCGGTGGAGCAGCTGCGCGAGGACATGGCCAGGCAGGCCATTCTCGAGCGGCTCGGCTGGAGCTTCGTCCGGGTGCGGGGCAGCGAGTTCTTCATGAACCCGGAGAAGGCGATGAAGCCCGTGCTCGCCCGGTTGAGCGAGCTGAAGATCCGCCCCGAGGGCGGCAGCGCGAACGCGGAGGCGCCCCAGAACGGCAAAGAGGTGCTGGAGCGGATCATCCGCCGCGCCGCGGACTACCGGCAGCACTGGGTGACCGCCGCCAACGCGCAGCTCGCCCGCGCCGCCAAGGGGACCGCCGACCGCGCCCGTCGGGCCGCGCGCCCCGCTGCGAAGAAGAAGCGGAAGACGTCCGCGCGCAGGTAGGCAGCGCGGCCGGCCTCCTTTCCGCGGACGCCGGGCGCCTGCTCGGAGGTAGAGCGCGCGCGTACGAGGGCGGCAGGCCCTCCGATCTGTTATGCTTCCCTCTACGCTCCGCTACGTTCCTCCTCTCGGCCCGCCGCGAGTCGTCGAACCGCTCCGGCGCGCGCCTGAGGAGGCCCTGATGGAACGCCTGATCGCGGTCGTCGACCTGACCAGCGGCGAGGTCATCGACCGGACGAGCACCACGCTCACGCTCGACGTGCCGGCTGACTTCGAGCGCGCCAGCGCCGTCGTTTCGCTCGACCAGCTCTCGCACTGCCATTACCTCGCCACGGACGGCAAGCAGCACGAGTACTCCGTCTACCCGCGGCCTCTCTCCTGGCGCGCGCGCGGCGAGGACTGCCTGATCGCCGAGCGCCTCGGACGCGAGCCGGCGTCCATCGCGGGGACCTACCGGCTGACGTCGGTGGAATGGGAGTGACGGCGCAAGCCCCGCGATCCGGCGCGCCGAGCGCGCCCCTGCAGGATTTTCCGATGACCGAAGAGCCCGCCGCGTACATCGTCGGGCGCGAGATCCTGGCGCTGGCGGCTGCTTCGCTGCTCTTTCCATTCGGCCTGCGGCGCTCGGCGAAGCGCACGCAACGCCGCGCGGAGCAGCGCACCGTGGTGCTGGTGCACGGGTACCTGGCCAATCGCGGCCCTCTCCTCCCGCTCGCGGCGTACCTGCGGACGCGCGGCCACAAGCAGATCCTCGCCTACGAGTACGGCGGCGCGGCGGGCATCGAGCAGGCGGCGATCGCGTTGCGCGATTTCTTGCGCCAGCGCGTGCGCGGGGGACGGATCGACCTCGTCTGCCACAGCCTCGGCGGTCTGGTGGCCCGGGTTTACCTACAACACCTGGGCGGCGCGCGGCGCGTGGATCGCTGCATCACGCTGGGCACGCCGCACCGCGGGACCTACAACGCGTACTGGGTCGCCTCGCGCGTCGGACGC
>JBJMQJ010000409.1:0-9331 GCA_045802765.1 Myxococcales bacterium | reverse complement strand
GTTAGCGAGTTGGGGTGCAGGCCGTTCAGCCCAAGCAAATTCGGTGGCATCCCGTTGTAGATGCCGCTCGCGTTCGGGTCGATGAGAGACGGGTCGGTCGGCACCGGATCGCCCAGCGAAGGGTCGGTCAGAGACGGGTCGGTCACCAAGTCCGTGCTCGTCGGAGGCGCGCTCGCGAGATCGAGGCCAAAACAGGCCTCATTCAACCCGATGGCGATCAGGCCGTTCTCCGTGTCGAGCTCCGCGGGATCCTGCATGCGGATCCCCGCGAACTTGGAGGCCGGCGCCGGGCGCCCACTTCCGCACGCCGCGGTCAGCGCTAGCAGCGCCGCGGCGATCCGGCTGTAGTTGTGAGCGTACCTGGTCATACCGTCACCCACCATCCTGGGCGGACCTTGCGGTCCCCCGCCGCCTAGTCCAGCAAGGGGTGGGCCAAGCCGATTTCGCGCCGCGGCAGGGAGGTTACGGAATCGCGGAGCGGCCGTTGCGCATCTCCGTGCTCTCGATGCGCGCATCGCTGCTCGATTTGAGCAGGTCAACGCGCACCCCAAACGTCGATTTCGCACACGCGTCGCCGCGCAGAGCCGCGACTCCGGCCCGGTACGCGCAGGACGGTACCACCGGCATGCGTGTTGCTCCAGTTTCCGTCCAGCCTGTCGGGGGGAATCCATGGCGAGTCGGATCCTGATCGTCGGCTGCGCGCGCGAAGGCGCGGAGCTGGAGCGCCGTGGTCACTGCCTCGCGCACTTAGTGGACGCGCGCGCGCTTCCGCAGTGGCTGGCCGATCCGGAGGGCTGGGACGTCGCCTTGCTCCCCCCGGATCTCGCGGTCCTCCACGCCGTCCAGAAAGCGTGCCCGCGGACCGAGGTCATCGTCCTCGCTCTCCCGGGAGAGCGTGCAGCGGCGATCCGTTGCCTGCGCGAAGGCGCCTTCGCCTCGGTCCGCCGCCCCTGCGAAGGAGGCGAGCTGGACGTGTTGGTCGAGCGCGCGCTGGAGCGCAAATCGCTGCGCGACTCGGAGGCGCACCTGCTCGCGCTACGCGGCGTGCTCGAGGCCCGCGAGAAGCTCCCCGAAGCGATCGTGAGCGCGTTCGCCGAGGCGCTTTCCGCCCAGAGCGCGTGTCTGCTGGTGCCGGCGCCCGAGGACGGGCGGCTCACGGTGGCGTACCTGTGGGGCGGGGAAGGGCAGGGCGCGCCCGCGCCGGCCTGGGTGCACGACTGGCTGCGCACCGAAGAGGAGCCGGCCATCGTGAGCGCTCCATCCGGCGACCAGCCGCCGCAGCGCGCGGCGCGCGGACCGGGGCTGGTGCATCCCCTCACCGCCGACGGAAGGTTGGTCGCCATCCTCACCGCGCAGCGCGAGCGCCCGCCGTTCGGTCCGGCCGATCTGGAGCGCGCCTCGGTCCTCGCCGCCCAGGCGAGGCTGGCGCTGGAGAACGAGCGGCTGCTGCAGCACGTCTCCTCGTCGGATCGCCTGGTCGCGCTCGGGCAGCTGGCGGCGAGCATCGCCCACGAGATCCGCACTCCGCTCACGTACGTGCTGGAGAACGCGGGCTACATCGCGGAGCACTTGCCGCGGTTCGCGCCGCCCGAGTCGGTGCAGCCCACCCGCGAAACCGTGACCTTCACGCAGATGCGCCGGGCGGCCTCGGACGCCGTCGACGGCGCGAACCGCATGCGCGACATCATCCGCGACATCGGCGCCCTCGCCAGCGCGGACGAGAGCACGCAGCTTCCCTTCGATCTCAAGGAAGCCGTGCGCGCCTCGCTGCGCATGGCCGAGGCGGAGCTCCGCGGCCGCGCCACCGTCACCTTGCGCCTGGACGGCGAGACGCAGGTCGTCGGCAGCATCGGCCGCATGTCTCAGGTCTTCGTCAACCTGCTCGTCAACGCGGTGCAGGCGATCGGGACCGAGCGCGCGCGCGACGGGCGGATCGTGGTGGTCGTCCGCCGGGACGGCGCGCGAGTGGTGGCCGAGATCTCCGACAACGGACCGGGCATTCCCGCGCCCATGCTGAACCGCGTCTTCGAGCCGTTCTTCACTACCAAGCCGGCGGGACAGGGCACCGGGCTGGGCCTCTTCCTCTGCCGGAACATCGTGCGGCGGCACGGGGGAGACCTCCGGGTGCGGTCGACGCCGCAGCACGGGACCACCTTCGTGATCGATCTGCCCGCCGATGCCACGCAGCCCTCGCGGCAGCGCACCATTGAAAGCGAAATGCCCACGCCGCTCGTTACCCTGAACTGACCGCGTTGGGCGTTACTGCTGCCCGTCGAGCTTCCGCGCCGTCTCGTCCGCGTTGTTCTGCTGCTCGCGTTCCAGCTGCCTGGCGCGGGCGCGGACGTTGTCGAGCTGCCGCTTCGGCTGCGTCGGCCCAGCGGGGTCGTGCGCCGCGGTGCCGGCCAGCATGACCTTTGCCGCGAAGGCGAGCGCGGCGAGACCCAGGACGACGGCGAGGAGGCGACCCATGGTCCGATGCTGGCAGGGCGGCGGCGAGGCGGCAATGCGCGGATGTGCGCCGGCTGGCAGCCGAAGTAGGATGCGCCGATGCGCGTGAGCCTGATCCGCGTGCCTTACGACGCGGGGAACCGCGGGCTGCGGATGGGAGCCGGTCCCGACCGGCTGGCCGCGGCGGCCGGACGTCTGCGCTCGCGCGGGGTCGAGGTCGCCGAGCCTTCCGTGGAGGCGCCGCCGGGGCTACGGACGGAGATCGGCACGAGCTTCGCGCTGCACCGGACGGTCGCGGCGGAAGCGCGCCAAGCGGCTGCCGCAGGGGCCTTTCCGATCGTGCTCTCCGGCAACTGCGGCAGCGCCATCGGGGCGATCGCCGCTGCCGGCGCGGGAACAGGGATCGCCTGGTTCGACGGACACGGCGACTTCAACACCCCCGAGACCACGGTGAGCGGCTTCCTCGACGGGATGGCGCTCGCCGTCGCCACGGGGCGTTGCTTCGGGCCGCTGGCGCTCTCCGTCCCCGGCTTTGCTCCGGTCGCGGAGCGCGACGCGTTCCTGGTCGGGGCTCGCGATCTAGATCCGGGCGAGCGGAGCGCGCTCGACGGCTCGGGGGTGGGCTGGGTGAGGGTGGCCGCGGTGCGCGAGCTGGGCGCTGCCGCGGCGCTCGCGCCCGCTCTCGGCCGGCTGCGCGCCCGGCGCATCCACGTGCACGTCGACCTCGACGTGCACGATCCCGCGCTGGCTCCGGCGAACGAGTTTGCCCCGCCCGACGGACTGACGCCGCGGGAGGTGCAGGACGCGGTCCGCGCCATCGCCACGGCGGTGCCGATCTGCTCGGCGAGCCTCGCCGCCTACGACCCATCCGTCGATCCGGGCGGCCGCGCGCTCGAGGCCGGCCTCCAGCTCATCGAGCTGTTCACCGAGCTAGGAGCGTCGACCGCCAGCCGCCAGCCGCCCGCCGCCAGCCGGCCCTAGGCCTTGGCCGCCGGGACCGCCTGCTGTCCTTTGCCGTCGCCCTGCGCCGCCTGCTCCGCGAGCGCCTCCTTGCGCGAGAGCCGGATCTTGCCGCTGCGGTCGACCGAGACGACCTTGACCAGCACCTCGTCGCCTTCTTTGAGGACGTCCTCGACCTTCTTTACCCGCGAGTTGGCCAGGTCGGAGATGTGCACCAGCCCGTCCGTGCCGGGGAAGATCTCCACGAAGGCGCCGAACTCCATGATGCGCCGCACCGTGCCCAAGTAGATCTTGCCGACCTCGGCCTCCTGGGTGAGCGCGCGGATCATCTTGATCGCCTGGTCGACGCTCTCGCTGCTCGCCGACGCGATCGCCACCGAGCCGTCGTCCTCGATGTCGATGGTGGCGCCGGTGCGGGCGATGATGTCCTTGATCACTTTGCCGCCGGGCCCGATGACGTCCTTGATGCGGCTGACCGGGATGCGGATGGTGGTGATCTTCGGAGCGTACTTGGAGATGTCGGCGCGCGGCTTTTCGATCGCCTTGGCCATCTCGGAGAGGATGTGCAGCCGGCCCGCGCGCGCCTGGTTGAGCGCGTCGGTGAGGATCTGCTTGTCCACGCCGGTGATCTTGATGTCCATCTGGATGGAGGTGATGCCCTTCGCGGTGCCGCACACCTTGAAGTCCATGTCGCCCAGGTGGTCCTCGTCGCCGAGGATGTCCGAGAGGATGGCGATGCGGCCCTCCTCCTTGATGAGGCCCATCGCGATGCCGGCGACCGGCGAGCTGATCGGCACTCCCGCATCCATCAGGGAGAGGCAGCCGGCGCACACCGTAGCCATCGAGCTGGAGCCGTTCGACTCGAGGATGTCGCTCACGATGCGGAGGGTGTAGGGGAACTTGTCGTCCGTGGGTAGCACCGCGCGCAGCGCCCGCTCGGCCAGGATTCCGTGGCCGATCTCGCGCCGGCCCGCCCCGCGGAGCGGCTTCACTTCGCCGACCGAGTAGGGCGGGAAGTTGTAGTGCAGCATGAACTTGCGGAAGGACTGGCCCTTGAGGCTCTCCATCCGCTGCTCGTCGTCGCTGGTGCCCAGGGTGGTGGTGACCAGGCCCTGGGTCTCTCCGCGGGTGAAGAGGGCCGAACCGTGCGCGCGGGGAAGCAGCCCCACCTCGCAGGAGATGGACCGGACCTGGTCGTTCCGGCGGCCGCCGATGCGGCGACCCTCGTGCGTGATCATGCGGCGCATGTACTCGTACTTGAGGTCCTCCAGCGCCTGCTTGACCTCCTTCTCCTTGCCGCAGAACTCGGACCCGTCCGCGCACAGCTGCGCGACTACGTCCTTCTTGATCTGCGAGAGATCCCCGTAGCGCTCGTGCTTCACGTCCCTCGCGTAAGCCTGGCGAACGCGCTCGAAGACCGCCTCGCGCACCCTCTCCGGGATGCCTTGGGTGAGCGGCACCTTCTCGAACGTCCGCTTCGGCTTGCCCAACGCGCGGCGCAGCTCCTCCTGCCTGTCGAGCAGCTGCTCGATGGCGCGCTGTCCGAAGAGCAGCGCCTCCACCATGGTGTTCTCGTCGATCTCCTTGGCGCCTCCCTCCACCATGAAGATGGCGTCGCGCGAGGCGGCCATGATGACGTCCACGTCCCCCTGCTCGCGCTCCAACTCGCTCGGGTTGGCGACGTACTTTCCGCCTACGCGGCCCACCCGCACGCCGGCGAACGCGAACGGAAAGGGGATGTCCGACATGGCCAGCGCGAACGACGCGCCGGTCAGCGCCAGCACGTCGGTGTCGTATTGGTTGTCGGCGGAGAAGACCGTCGCGATGATCTGCGTCTCGTTCTGGTACCCCTCGGGGAACAGCGGCCGGCAGCTGCGATCGATGAGGCGCGAGATCAGCGTCTCTCGCTCGGTCAGGCGGCCTTCGCGCCGGAAGAAGCTGCCCGGGATGCGGCCCGCGGCGGAGAGCCGCTCCTGGTAGTCCACGGTCAGGGGGAAGAAGTCGAGCCCCTCTTTCCGGTCCTTGGCTGACACCGCGGTGACCAGCACCACGCTGTCCCCGGCCCGCAACACGACTGACCCGTCGGCCTGCTTGGCCATCTTGCCCGTCTCGATCGCGATGCTCTGATTGCCGACCTGCGCGGTCACAGACTTCGCTTCCATGTGCAACGTCCTTTCGCGGCCCCTCGGCCGCGTGCTTTTCGTTCGGGAAATTTTCAGGGGTCTTTGGCGACCCGGACTGCGCGCGGCTTCCTTCTCGAGCCGCTGCGGGCTGCCCGGGGGACCGTTCGGAGCCTGGTCACAACAGCGAAATCGTCGCTGCTCTGATGAGGGACCGACCGACGCCTCGGGACCGCGCCGCTTGTTCTTAACGTTGCCGCTCGTCTCAGTCGAGCGCCGTACCTCCGATGTGAAGCTCTCCGATCCGGCGCCTTGCGGCGCCTCCACCAAGGGCGAGCTCGCTCCCCCCTGGCCCGCCCAACATCTCACGGCCGCCGCAACTCACTTGCGGATGCCCAGCCCTTCGATCAGCTTGCGGTACCGGGCGGAGTCCTTCGACTTGAGATAGTCGAGGAGACGCCTGCGCTGGCCGACCAGCTTGAGCAGGCCGCGCAGGGAATGATGGTCCTTCTTGTGCGTCTTGAAGTGTTCCGACAGGTACTGGATGCGCTCGGTGAGGAGCGCGACCTGCACCTCCGGCGAGCCGGTGTCGCGTTCGTGCGTGCGGAACTTCTCCACCACTCCCTGCTTCTTCGTTTCGTAGTGCAACGGCCCTGCGCTCATCACTGCTCCATCTTCTCCCCGCTCCTCCGCCGGCCAGGCGGGAGGGCGAGCGAGCGACCATCCGGGCTGGACTGCCCGGAAGGGCGCGCACCCTACCGGCTGCCCGCGGACACGTCAAGTCCGCGAAACGGCCGGGAGTTCACGAGCTTTCGCCTCAGCGAGCCCAGGGGGCGTAGTTCGGGCCCGCCTGGCCCCGGTCCTTGCGGTACTGCTCGGGGACCGTGAAGAGCGGCGACGAGATGATGTGGTCCGCCGAGCTACGGTTGCAGGCGATGGGAACGTCGTAGAGGACCGCCAGGCGGAGGAGCGCCTTCACGTCCACGTCGTGCGGCTGCGGCGTGAGCGGGTCCCAGAAGAAGAACACGGCGTCGATACGCCCTTCGGCGATGAGCGACCCAAGCTGGGCGTCGCCGCCCAGCGGCCCGGAGAGCAGCAGGTTGATCTCGGCCTGCATCGCCTCGCGGAGGGTCGCGCCGGTCGTGCGGGTCGCGTAGAGCGCGCAGCGGGAGAGGGTCCCGCGGTTGAAGAGCGCCCACTCCACCATCTCGTCCTTGCGGCGGTCGTGCGCGACCAACGCGACTACGGGACGGGCGTCGTTCCGCGGAAGCTGCGTCACGTTTCCGGTCATTCCGCAAGTATAGCGCGCCGTGTCATGAACGCATCACGGAGTCCGCGGCGGGGGCCGGGCGCTCGCTCGCCTCCGCGCGGGGCAGCTCGACCCAGAACGACGCGCCCCCCAACGGGCTCGGGCGTGTGCCGAGGCTTCCGCCGTGGGCGGTCACGAGGCGCTTCACCGTCGCCAGACCCAGGCCGATCCCGGGGCGGGTGGCGGAAGCGCGCGGTCCGCGGATGTACGGCTCGAAGATGCGGTCTCCCAGCTCGGCCGGAATGCCCGGGCCGCTGTCCTCCACCTCGAGCAGCACGCTCGATCGCCGCGCACGGACGCGCAGCAGCACCACGCGATCGGACGCGTCGCCGAGATACTTGATCGCGTTCCGGATCAAATTGTTGAGGACGATCATCAGCACGCCGGGGCTGCACGCCACCGTGCATTCCGGGATGGGGTCCACGCGGAGGCCGGCGGCTGCGGCCTCCGCCTGAGGGCGCAGCTCCTCCAGGAGCCCGCCCACGACGGCCGGCACGTCGGCGGACGCGCCCGGCTCTGGCCGAGCGCCGGAGCGCGCGAAGTCGAGCAGGGCATCCACGATCCCGCGGACGCGCTGCAAGCTGGCTGCGCCCCGCTGCGCTGCGGATTGCTGCGTCTGCGACCCGGTCCGCTGCGCGACCGCGAGCGCGAGGCCGACGGTGGCGAGCGGGCTCAGCACGTCATGCGCCACCCGGCCGGCGAACTGCTCCAGCTCTTCGGCGCGCCGCTCGACGATCTCCTGGTGCTCCTCCTGGAGGCGGCGCGCCTTCCCCACCGCGCGCACTACCAGCCACGCGGCGAAGCCGGCGAGCAGCACGCAAAGCGCGTCCATCTGGAGCGCCACGCGGTGCGCCCGGGCGTGCGCCTGCTCGATGCGCAGCGCGGCGTCCTCCGCTTCCCGCGTGTCCACCTCGACGAGCCGGGTGGCGGTGGTGACGGCCCGGTCGGCGAGCAGACGGACTTCGCCGGAGAGCGTGTCCGCCGCCTGCTTCGGCTTGCCCGAGCCGAGTTGGACGATGACCCGTTCGATCGCCTCGTCGAAGTTGCGGATGTTGGTCTGCAGCTTGCTCAGCAGCTCGAGCTCTTCGCCCGAGGCGGGGAGCGAGCGGAATTGCGCGAGGTGCGCGTCGAGGCTGCCGCGCGTGTCGTCGATCGCGTCCTTGTCGCCGGGGGCAGGTCCGAGCGCGGCCTGCCGGGTGACCATGGCTTGCAGGCGACGGACCTCGCCGCGGACGTTTCCGATCGCCGAAAGCCCGGGGGCCGCGTCGCGCGCGATGAACGCCGCGAGCTCGCCGATCTCGCGGCTCGAACGCTGGGCGACGACGGTCGAGCCGAAGAACGCCGCTGCGACGGCCGCGAACGCCAGGAGCAGGAATGCGGAGTCTCGACGCATCGCCGGCCAGTGTAATCGCGCCGGCGGAGGCGCGCGCCACCGGACGGAAGGCGGACTGTCTACCGCTCGGCGGCCTGCGCGAGCGGCACGAGCTGGACGTATCCGGCGTACCGCTCGTCGATGCGCCTCGCGGAATCGATCGACTGCCTCGCCGCACCCGCGAGCACACAGACCGATATCGCCAGCGCGCGCTTCACCGCCCTCTCACGCGAGGTTACCGGCGACCCTGGCAAACCTGAAGAAAGCGCTTCAGCACAACAGTTGCCCTGATGCCGGGCGGGAGGCGACGATGGAGCCGTGCTCCTCCAGGAAGGCATGACGCGGTTCTTGCTCGCCGCCGCGCTGTGGCTCGGCGTCACCGCGCTGCGACGCGTGCTGCTCCGCGCAGTCCGATCGGATCCCGCGCGGACGTTCGGAATGGAGCTGCGGCCGCCGCAGCTGCTGCTCGCGCTGTACCTGCTCGGGCGATCGGTGGCGTTCGCGCTCGAGGGAGTCGACGGGACGCTGCGCCACGCGAGCGCGACGGCTGCGTACATCGCCGGCGCGGTCGGCGTCCTCCGGCTGGGCGAGGCGCTCCTCTTCGCGGTGCTGCGGCTGCGCGGCGGAGAAGGGATCCCGCGGCTGTTGCGCAGCCTGCTCGCCTGGGCGGGCACCTTCGTCGTCGCCGCGGTGGTGCTGCGCCTCGAGTACCGGCTGAACCTCTCTTCGCTGCTCGCCACCTCCGCCTTGCTCTCGGTGGTGCTCGGCTTCGCGCTCCAGGAGACGCTGGGGAACCTGTTCAGCGGGCTCACGCTGCACGCCGAGCAGCCCTTCGACCAGGGCGAGTGGGTGAGCTTCGGGAAATGGCGTGGGAAGGTGCTCGACGTGGGCTGGCGCTCGACCCGGCTGCTCACGGGGGACCACGACGAGATCCTGGTGCCCAACGGGCTCATCAGCCGCGAGGTGGTGGTGAACCACTCGCGCCCGACGGCGCAGGACTGCGTCGAGCTGTCGGTATCGGTCGACCTGGAGGTTGCGCCGGCGCGCGCCAAGGCGGCGCTGCTCGAGGCGGTTGCCTCCTGCACGCGGGCGCTGAAGGACCCCCCGCCCGCCGTCCAGCTC
>JBJMQJ010000408.1:0-5704 GCA_045802765.1 Myxococcales bacterium | reverse complement strand
CGCGGCGCTCGCGCTCGCCAGCGGCGCTGCGTTCGTCGTCGGACGCGAGCGCGTCTGCGCGGGCGAGCATTGGGCGTCGGACGTCGTCGCTGGAACGGTCCTGGGCGTAGCGATCGGGACGGTGCTCGGGCGCCTCGCGAGGGACTCGGCGCGTCGCGGCGCGGCGGACGGCCTGCTGGAGGATCCTGCACGATGAGACGCCACCTGGTCGCGGTGGACATCGGCGGGAGCAAGACCGCCATCCTGGCGCGAGAAGCGGGGAGCGATCGCGAAGTCCATTCGGACAAGCTCGCGACACCCGTGCGCGGCGGCGTAGGCGCCATGCTGCGCGTGCTCGACGACCAGATCGAACAGCTCCCGGGTGGCCGTTCGAGCGTAGCGGCGCTCGGGGTCGCGGTGCCTGGGTGCGTCGATCCCGACGGCCGGGTCGTCTGCGCCGGCAACCTGGATGGCTGGGTCGACGTCCCTCTCCGCGCGCAGCTCGAGGAGCGCTATCGGGTCCCCGTCTTCGTGGAGGGCGACGCGAATTGCGGCGCCCTGGGGGAGAAGTGGCTCGGCGCCGCGAAGGATCTCGACGACTTCGTCTTCCTTGCCCTCGGCACGGGCGTCGGCGCCGGACTCTTCGTGAACGGCGCGATCCACCGCGGCGCGCATTTCGCCGCTGGAGAAGTCGGCGAGATGACCTTCCCTTGCGACGAGCGCGGCAAGCACGCGACGAGGGCCTCGGACGTCCTCGGGAAGCGCGCGATCAAGAAGATGGTCAGGCGGGCCACCGGCGAGAAGCTGACCGCGGCGGAGGCGCTCGAGCGCGCCGCGACGAAGCGGCGTCTGGCGCGCGCCACCAAGCCGGTGATCGCGTACCTGAGCGCGTCGGTCGCCGCCATCTCGGCGTTGCTCGATCCGGAAGCGATCCTCTTCGGCGGAGGCACGAGCAAGGCGGGCGACGCGTTCCTCGCGCGCGTCAGGGAGGCCATTCCGCCCCAGCTCGTCGTCCGGGCGCGGTTGATGCTCGCCGGGCTCGGACCGAAGGCGCAGCTCTACGGCGCGCTCTGGGGCGCGCAGCAAGCCGCATCGGCGAGCAGGCGCCGCGCCGGAATCGTCCAGCCGGTGCACGCGGCCCCCTGACGGCAGCATTTCGCAAGGCGAGACTCGCCCTTTCGTGGGCATGCGACTAGGATGGCGCCTCCTTTTTGCGCGGGAGGCCCTCGTGCGGCGATTCCTCGGCGTCCTCGTCGTTTCGCTGTCCCTCTCCGTTTCCATCGCCTGGGCGCAGGCGCTTCCCACGGCGCGCCCCGAAGAGGTCGGCCTCTCGGCCGATCGGCTCGGCCGGATCGGCAAGGTCCTGCAGGCGGAGATCCAGGCGAAGAAGTTCCCCGGCGCGGTGGCGATCGTCGCGCGCAAGGGCCGCATCGCCTACTTCGAGGCGTTCGGCGCGCGAGATCCGGCGAGCGGCGCCCCGATGGCCAGGGACACCATCTTCCGCGTCTATTCGATGACCAAGCCGCTCGCCTCCGTCGCCGCGATGGTGCTGGTGGAAGAAGGCAAGATCGTCCTGACCGATCCGGTCTCCAAGTACCTCCCCGCGTTCGCCAAGATGCAGGTGAGCGTCCCCAAGGTCGACGCGACGGGGCGGCTCACCTACGACACGGTGCCCGCGGCGCGCGAGATGACCGTCCAGGACCTGTTGCGCCACACCTCCGGCCTCGCGTACGGCGAGATCACGGCGAACGCGCCCGTCAAGGAGGCCTACGCGAAGGCGGGCGTCTTCCAGGCGGACTTCCCCTACGAGTCGCGCGGCGTCACTCCGGCCGAGGAGGTCGAGCGGCTGGCGAAGGCGCCGCTCGCCCACAATCCCGGAGAGGTCTGGGAGTACAGCATGTCGGTGGACGTCCTCGGCCGGGTAGTTGAGGCGGCATCCGGGGCCAGGCTCTCGGAGTTCCTCGACGCGCGACTGTTCAAGCCCCTGAAGATGGCGGACGCCGCGTTCTCCCTGCCCAAGGACAAGATGGGACGGCTGGCGCAGCCGTTCCCCACCGATCCCGCTACCGGCAACCCGAACCGCGTGCTCGACGTGAGCTCGCCCCCCAAGAACGACGCCGGCGGCGTCGGCGCCGTGGCAACCGCGTCCGACTACCTGCGCTTCGCGCAGATGATGCTCAACGGCGGCCAGCTCGACGGGACGCGCATCCTGAGCCGGACCACCGTCGCCCTGATGACCTCGGACCAGCTCGGCAAGATCAAGGAGAACGGCCAGACGCCGGGCGAGCTGCTTCTCGGCACGCGCGGGTACACCTTCGGGCTCGGGTTCGCCGTCCGCCAGGACGACGGGGTGGCGGGGACGCCCGGCCGGGCGGGCGAGTTCATGTGGGCGGGCGCCGCGGGGACCTACTTCTGGGTCGATCCGAAGGAGCAGCTCGTCGGCCTCCTGATGACGCAAGCCCCGGGGCCCTCTCGCGTCTACTACCGCAAGCTGTTCAAGCAGCTCGTCTACGCGGCGATTTCCGACGAAGTGGCGCCGCAGATGTCCGCGTCAGCCGAGACGAATCGTTCGGGCGGGTAGAGCCGCTCACCGCGACGCGGGGCTCAGGGATCCGGCGGCGCGATTGCGCGCACGGCGTCGAGCAACGCCTGGTGGAGCCGCGCGCCCGCGGCGACCAGGCCCGGAGGCGGCGTTCCCGGCGGCCGGTTGAAGGCGGGCTGCGAGCCGTCGAGCAGCGTCGCGCGGCCCCCGGCGGCGAGCACCAGCGCCACGCCCGCGCAGGTGCCCCACTCCTTGCGCCGCTTCAGTGAAACAGCGCCGTCCGAGATCCCGGCGGCCACCCGGGCGAGCTTGTACGCCATGCTCGCCACCGGCCGCGCGCGCAGCGCCGCCGCATGCGCTTCGAGGCCGCGGCGCCACTCCTTGCGCGAGACCTCCACGCGCGCTTCCGCGATGGTTGCGACCTCCGTGGCCGTCACGGCAGATCCGTTCCGCGTCACGCCAGCGCCGACGCGTCCGGCGAAGAGCTCGTCCCGTTGCGGGTTGTAGACGACCCCCAGCACCGGGGCGCCGTCGATGGCGAGCCCGATGGACACGCAATGCTCGTCGCCGCCCGACGCGTAGTCGCTGGTCGCGTCGATCGGGTCGACGATCCAGACCCGGCGCGCGGGCAGCCGGGTTGGCGAATCCTCCGACTCCTCGGAGTACACGGCGTCATCGGGGAACTCCGCGGCGAGGGCCGCGCCGATCAAGGCATCCACCTCGCGGTCGGCGGCGGTCACCACCTCGCCGTTCGCCTTCTCCGACACTTCGATCTTCTTGGCGCGGTCGCGCCGCAGCAGCGCGCCCGCCTCGCGCGCGAGGCGCGTGGCCGTTCCCAGCTCGCGGTCGAGGCGCGCGGCCGTTCCCAGCTCGCGGGCGAGGCGCGTTGCCGTTCCCACCTCGCGGTCGAGCTCGGCCGCCGCCCTCGCCGCAGCTCCGGCGGAGCGACTCGCCGCTGCGAGGATCTCGTTCGCGAGGTGGAGCGCGGCGTCGGGGACTCCCTTGAACCCCGGGAACGCCTGCATGTCCACGACGTACGCGCGCCCGCCGCTCATCACCACGTCCACGCCGAAGAGCGTCACGCCGAACGCGCGGCCGCAGCGCAGCGCGATTTCCTCCAGCTCGGACGAGACCGCGAATGGCTCGCCGAGCTTGTCCTCGTACGTCCGAGGCGGCCAGATCCGCTTCACCCCGAAGACCCGTCCACCGATGGAGTACAGCTTTTGGTCGGGACCGTCCGGCGCGTGGTGCCGCTGCGCGAAGACGAGCGCGTCGTGCGCGGGGACCGAATCCAGCTCGGCTGCGTTCCGTACGACCTGCACTCCGCGGCCCTGCGATCCGCGGTACGGCTTCACCACCAGCGCTCCGCCCTCGAGCAGGGGCAACAGCTGCCGGGGCTCGCTCGCGACCCACGTCTCCGGGACCGGCACGCCCGCGGCCTGCAGCACCCGCGTCGCCACCACCTTGTCGCGCAGCGCGGCCGCGACGGGATACGGATTCAAGATCGACGCTCCCTGCGCGTGGAGCGCCCCCGCAAGGCTCAAGGCGCGATCGGTGCCTGACTTCAAGACGTAGAGGTCGTGCTCGACGCGGACGGTCGCCAGGTCGGTGAGCGACTCGTCGGGGTAGAGCAGGTCGACGGCCGCGCCGCGCTCCCGGAGAAGACGCACGACCTCCGGAGCGATCGGGCTCTTGCGTTCGGGTGGATGCTTCACGAGCAGGAACGCGATGCGCATCGGATTTCTCACCGGTCCGGGGAACAGGCTGGGACGCTCAGGCCCAGCGCGGGCTCGAGCGGCGTGGCGGCGAGGCGCGCGCGCGGCAGCCCGGAGGGAATGCGGCGCGCGACGACGATCGCGTAGACCTCGCTCACCACGGCCAGCAGCACGCGCGTGAGCATCAGCGCGGCGATGCCCCAGCCGTTCCAGAGAAAGCCCGCGATCATCGGGCCCAACACGCCGCCCGCATCCTCGCCCATGGTCAGCCAGCTCATGGTCCGCGCGCGGTTCCGGCGGTCGAGGCGGCTGACGTCGCTCATCAGGGCGCCCCAGGCCGGCCGGAACGCGGAGGTCCCCAGGTCGTCCACGCAGCGCGCGATTCCGACTCCCGCGAAGGAGGGCGAGACGAGGTACAGGAGCGACGAGACGGTGTTGGCGACGCCGCGGATGGTCAGCACCAGCTTGCGGCTCACGTTGTCCGCGAGCCATCCGAAGACGGGTCCGGACACGACCGCGACGGCGGTCGACGCGGCGTAGAGGAGGCCGGTCTGCGCCGGGGACAACCCGGCGTACTCGGTCGCCAGCACCGGGAAGAGGCCGGAGAGCATCTCGGCGCTTGCGGCGATGAGCAACCCCAGCCCGGCGACGGCGAGCACCGGAGCGCGCGCCGTAGCGGGCGGCGCGACGTTCGCGGAGCTCGTTCCGGCGCCGGGCGGGAGCCGGACGGGCGGCAGCTCCTTCACGTAGCGCGCCACCACGACGAGTGGGAGGGCGGAGAGCGCAAACGACACGAGGAACAGCACCGGGTATCGGGTGCCCGCGAGCCCCAGGAGGATGCCCGCGATGGCCTTGCTGAGCGACCCGGCGACCTTCTTCGCCGTCTGGTACCAAGCGAAGGCCGATGCGACGCCCTTGCTTCCCTTGGGCTCCGCCAGGAGGACGCTCGCGGCGGGGTCGCGCAGCGCCATCGAGACGCCGTGCAGCGATCGGATGGCGAACAGCTGCCAGGCGGCGTTGGAGAAGACGAGCAGGAGGGAGACCAGGCTGCGCAGCGCCACGGCCACGACCATGGTGCGCTTGGGACCGAAGCGGTCCGCCGCCCACCCCAGCGCCGGTTTGAGCGCGATGGCGACGACGCTGTTCAGCGAGATCAACACGCCGATCTGCGTCAGCGAAAGGCCCAGCTTGCGCCCATAGAGCGGAAGGGCGAAGCCGAGGACGCCGAACGCCAGGCGCGAGAAGAGGCCCTCGCCCACGATGGCGAGGAGGACGGGGTCGACGCGCGCCTCGCGCCGAGCTCGCTCGAGTCGACTCATCGAGGAGCCCCGGCCGCCGGCGGGTTGGTCGGCCGCGCTCCCGAGGGCAGCGCGATCTCGCCCCGCGCGAAGGCGGCGATGTAGTCGGCGACCACCTCGGGCGCTTCCTCGATGCCCTTGTAGCCGGGGAAATAGTTCACGTCGACGAT
>JBJMQJ010000407.1:0-9770 GCA_045802765.1 Myxococcales bacterium | reverse complement strand
GCGCGAGAAGGGCACCTGGTAGTGCGACGGCACCAGCACGTTCACGTAGTCGAGCTGCACCAGCGCGAGCCGCCGGATGGTGCGTGCCAGGTCGCGGATGGTGGCGCGGCGCGGGCGCGGCCGGTCGAACCCCTGCGCGGCGAGCGCGATCCTGCGCGCTTCGGCCAGCGAGAGCTGCACGGCCACGGGCGGCGGCTACATCCGCTCGACGGAGCGGACGCCGGGGATCTGGCCGATGGCGCGCACCACGTCGTTGAGCTGCTTCACGTCGACGATCTCGATCTCGAAGGTGGAGACCGCTCCCTGCTCGCCGTTCGAGCGCGCCGTGGCGGTGAGGATGTTCACGCCCACGTCGGCGAAGGTCTCGCTCATCTTCGCCAGAAGGCCCTTGCGGTCGTCGGACCGCACCCGCAGGTTCACCGCCCGCTTGAACTCGCCGTGCACGTCCCAGGTGACCTCGACCCGCCGCTCCGGATCGGTCTCCATGCCCTTGCTGCAAGCGCGCGTGTGCACGGTCACGCCGCGCCCGCGAGTGATGAATCCTACGATCTGATCGCCCGGCACCGGGCTGCAGCACCGCCCGTAGCGCACCAGCACGTCGTCGATCCCGCCGATGCGCACGCCGCCGCCGGTGCGCGAGCGCTGCGCCACCTTGCGGAACAGCTGCGACAGCCGGCTCTGGTGCTCGACGGCTTCTCCGTCGACGCCGTCGCCCTTCTTCTGCGCCAGCCGCTCCGGCGGAAGGAGCCGCTGCAGCACGTTGGCTGGCGAGAGCTTGCCGTACCCGACCGCGCTCACCAGGTCGTCGGCGCGCGAATGGCCGTAATCGTTGGCGAGCTTCAAGAAGTCGGGCGTCTTGACCATCTTGGTGAAGGTCAGATCGAAGCGGCGGAACTCGCGCTCCAGGAGGTCGCGCCCGATCTCCAGCGACCTCTCGCGCTGCGACATCTTGATGAACTGACGGATCTTCGCCTGCGCCCGGGAAGTCTTGACGAATCCGAGCCAGTCCTTGTTGGGGCGCACATTCGCGTTGGTGAGGATCTCCACCGAGTCGCCGTTTTTCAGCTTGGTCCGCAGCGGGACCATCTTGCCGTTCACCTTGGCGCCCGCGCAGTGCGCACCCACCTCCGAGTGGATGGCGTAGGCGAAGTCGATGGGACAGCTCCCCTGCGGCAGGCTGCGCACGTCTCCCTTGGGCGTGAAGACGAACACCTCGTCTGTGAAGAGATCCACCTTCACCGTCTCGAGGAACTCGCGCGGATCCTTGAGGTCCTGCTGCCACTCCATCAGCTGGCGCAGCCAGGCGAACTTCTGCTCGTCCCGCCCGGAGGACTTGCCCTCCTTGTAGACCCAGTGCGCGGCGATGCCTTCCTCGGCGATGCGGTGCATCTCCTCGGTGCGCATCTGGATCTCGATGCGCTCGCCGGTGGGCCCGATCACCGTCGTGTGCAGCGACTGATACATGTTGGGCTTGGGAATCGCGACGTAGTCCTTGAAGCGGCCCGGCACCGGCTTCCACAAGGAGTGGATGAGCCCGAGCGCCTCGTAGCAGGCGGGCACCGACTTGAGGATGAGGCGGAAGGCGACGATGTCGTGCAGCTGCGAGACCGAGTTGAGCCCGTTCTTCCGCATCTTCTTCCAGATCGAGTACAGGTGCTTGGGGCGGCCCTGCACCTCCGCATCGAGCCCCGCCTCCTTCAGCTTGCTCTGCAGCAGCTGGACCACGTCGCCGATGAACTTCGCCCGGTCCTTCTGCGTCTGCGCGACCTGCTGCTCGGTGTCGGCGTACTCGGACTGCTTGAGGTAGCGGAAGGCCAGATCCTCCAGCTCGATCTTGATCCACTGGATGCCGAGCCGGTGCGCGAGCGGGGCGTAGATGTCGAGGGTCTCCTGGGCGATGCGCTGCTGCGCGTCCGGCTGCATGTGCGCCAGGGTGCGCATGTTGTGCGTGCGATCGGCCAGCTTGACCAGGATGACGCGGATGTCCTTCGCCATCGCGACGAGCATCTTGCGGAAGTTCTCGGCCTGCTTCTCCTCCTGGGTAGTCGGACCGTGGGAGAAGGTGCCCAGCTTGGTGACCCCTTCGACCAGCGCCAGCACTTCCGGCCCGTACAGCTCGTGGATCTCCTCCGGCTTGGCGAGCGTGTCCTCGATGGTGTCGTGGAGCAGGCCGGCCACGATGCTGGCCTCGTCCAGCTTCAGCTCGGCCAGGAGGCCGGCGACTTCCAGCGGGTGGATGAGGTAGGGCTCGCCCGACTTCCGGACCTGACCCTGGTGGACCTTCGCACTGTAGACGTAGGCCTTTTTAATCAGGTCCAGATCGGCTTCCGGCCTGTAGGTATTGACCCGCTCGAGGATGTCGTTGAGCCGGATCATCGTCTAAAAAAACGAGCGTAGCCCACGGACGGGCAGGCAGCAAACCTCCTCTGAGTGGATTTGACGCATTGTGACGCACGAGGATTCAACCCCTCGACAAGCTTGCGATTGACCCCTCGCCGGGCCGACCCGTAGACTCGAAACAGCGCTGGCTCTGCCCCGGGGACTCCTCATCATGGCGATCGCCTGCCCCAGCTGCCGGATGGAGAACTCCGACGCCGCCACCGAATGCCGCCGCTGCAGAGCGCCGTTCCAGGCTCGGGCGGGCGATTCGTCCAGCTCGCTCGGCGTCGTCTGCCAGCGCTGCGAGGCCTACAACGAGCCTGGCGTTACTCGCTGCACGACCTGCGGCTACAAGCTGACGGCGGACGAGGCTCCCGGGTCGGCGCCGCGCGCGCCGCAGCCCGAGATGGTGGCGGAACCGTTCGTTCCGGCCGGCAGCGCGGACCCGACCCTTTCCGACGAGCTGCATGCCCTGGCGATGAGCGCCGAGGAAGCGGCCGACGCCGGCTTGCAAGTGACCAACGGCGCCGGGGCCGCCGCGCCGCAAGCCCGTGGAGCCGAGCCCGCGCATCCCGCGCCTTCGCTGCCGCGCGGATGGGCAGCGGTGGACGCGGCGATGAGCGGCGGCGCCGCGCACGCGGCTCCTGCCACGCCACCGCCCGAGCCAGGCGCGCACAAGACGTGCCAGAGCTGTGCGGCGGAGAACGCGCCCGCGGCGAAGTTCTGTTCGGAATGCGGCACGCCGTTCGCGAAGCCGCCGCAAGCGGAGACGCGGCAGCCGAAGAGCGACCCGCCGCCGACGGTCTCCATCCTCATGGACGACGTCCCCGCGGAGGACATGGCTGCCGACGATGCGCTGGCGGCACCCGTCGCCCCCGAGGAGCCGCCCGCCGACGATGCTCCCGAGGCATGGGCAGCGAGCACCGATCCCACCGCGCAACCGGCGTACGGATCGAACCCGGAGACGTCGCCGATCGACCTGCAAGATCCGTCTCCCGAGCCGCTCGGCTGGGAGGAACCGGGCGCCGAAGGCTCGCCGGCCGAAGCGGTGATCGACGCCGCAATGGTCGCCGAGGCCATCGCGGATCCGCTCGGCGAGGTCTCCCAAGCCGCGGAAAGCGCCGAGCCTCAGCCCGAGCCCGAGCCACCTTTCCAGGCCTCGCTGGTGGTCGAGCGCGGCAGCGCGACCGGCACGACATACCTCCTCGGCCATCTCGAGAACGTGGTCGGGTCCGCGGACGCCGCCATCGAGCTGCCAGACGATCCGCATCTGGCGCCGCGCCATGCAGCCATCGTCTTCGACGAGCAGCGGGTGGTGCTCAGGGACGAAGGCTCGGCGAACGGCGTCTACGTGAAGGTGCGCGACTTGGCAGCCCTCGAGGCAGGGGACCACTTCATCGCAGGCGAGCGGCTGCTTCGCTTCGACGGTCCCTGCGAGCTTCCCGTCGGCGAGCCCGCGCCCACTCCCTATCTCGGGTCGCCCCGCCCGCAAGGCACCGTCGTGCGCGTGAGCGAGATCCTGCGGGGCGGAAAGACGGGACGGACGTGCTTTCGCGCCGGTCCCGCCATCGCGATCGGCCGCACCGGCTGCGACCTGAACTTCGCCTCGGACACCCACCTCGCGCCCCGCCACGCCGAGCTCCGCATCGCGCCCGACGGATCCGCTAGCCTCGTCGATCTGCAAGCGTCGCCGGGCGGCGTGTTCTTGCGCCTGCGTCCACAACAGTCGCTGGAGCTGCAGGCGGGGGACGTCATCCAGCTCGGCGACCAGGTGCTCCGCCTCGAAGTGGGCTGAGGCGTCACTTCGAGCGATCGAGGATGCGCGCGACGCTCTCGCCGTAGCGCACCGGATCGAGCTTTCGCGTCGCCTCATATTCTGCCCTGGCGCGGGCCGAGTCGGTCGCCATCAGCAGGCCCGCCAGCCGGTAGTGCGCCTCGGCGTTCTCCGGATCGGCGGCGAGCGCCGCCTCCAGCAGATCGCGCGCGGCGGCGAGGTTGCCGGCCAGCTCGCGCTCGTGTGACTGGGCGACGAGCGCGCGCGCCAGGACGGAATCGCCTCCCGCCGGCGCCACCGCGGCCGCCGCGACCCCGCGCGAGGGAGCGCGCCACACCGCCGCGGCAATGCCGACCAGGACCAGCACCGCCGTCACCGCCGCCGCGATCCACAGGATGCGTTCCCCCCGCCACTTAGCGACGGCCGGCGGGGTCGCTGCCGGCACCGGCGTCGAGCTCCGGGACGGCGTGGTTGCCCTGGCGGAGCGCGCCTGGCCGGGGACGGCCAGCAGCTCGTCACGGAACTGCTCGGCGGTCTGCGGCCGCCTGGCGGGATCCTTCTCGAGCGCGCGCAGGATGAGACGCTGCATCGGCTCGCTGATCGGCGCGTCCGGTTGCCTCTGCCGCGGCGGGACGGGCGCCTCGTTGACGTGGCGGGTGAGCACTTCCATCGAGCTCGCACCGTCGAACGGCAGGTGCCCCGTGGTCATCTGGTAGAGGATCACGCCGACCGCGTAGAGGTCGCAGCGCTCGTCCAGCGCGGTCCCGGTGGCCTGCTCGGGCGCCATGTACTGCGGGGTGCCGCACACGACGTCATGCCGCGTCAGCCCTGGGTCGTCCCGGTCGATGGTCGAGACGATGCCGTGGCGCGCAAGACCTGGGACGTCGGGCCCCAGGATCTTGGCGATCCCGAAGTCCAGCACCTTGACGTGGTCGGGCTGATCGCGCCGCGCCTCGACCATCACGTTCTCCGGCTTCAGGTCGCGGTGGATGACGTCGTTGACGTGCGCTTCCCCCAGCGCCGAGCAGACCTGCGCCATGATGTTGCAGAGACGCTCCTCGGCGAGGGGCCACTCGTCGCGCAGGACGAGGCGCAGGTCCTTCCCCTGGACGTGCTCCATGACGATGTAGAGGGTCCCGTCGTTGTCCAGGCGCCCGAAGTCCAGCACCTGGATGACGTTGGGATGGTTGAGCCGGCTCGCCGCCTTCGCCTCGCGCTCGAAGCGCCCGACCAGCGTCGGGTCCTCGAGGAGCTGAGGCTTGAGCACTTTCAGCGCCACGGTCCGTTCGAGCGCGAGGTGGCGGGCGCGGTACACCTTTCCCATCCCGCCCTGCCCGATGAGGTCGTCGACGCGGAAGCGTCCGGAGATGACGGTGCCCACCAGCGCATCGCCGGTGGCCGCTTGCGCCGGGCGGAAGCCCGGGTCGGTCGCCCCGCGCACGAGCGGCGCGCCGCAGTACACGCACAGGCGTCTGGCAGCGGGCGGAAGGGAACGCTGGCAACGTGGGCAGGACTTCGGCACCGCTCCCTTTCAGGGTCCGTTTCGGGCCCTGGGCAGCGGCGTAGGTTCGCACAGGTGCAGCGCTTCTTCCAATGTAAGAACCTGGCTCCGCCGCGGACCGCGCTGCCTTGACCCTCCTTCGGCGCGCGGACTACAAACGGCCACATGGATTGCCCCAAATGCGGCGCGCACAACGAGACGGACGTCGGGTCCTGCCTCTCGTGCGGGGCCGCTTTCGTCGGCGAGGACACCGCCGCGCCGACGATGATGAAGCCCTCCGCCCGGGCGCCGGCGGGCAGGCTGCAGCAGGCCGGTGGTCCTCCCAAGCAATGCCCGAGCTGCATGACGCTGAACGCCGCGAGCTTCAAGTTCTGCGCGCGATGCGGAACTCCGCTCGCCGCGAGCGCCGGCGCGCCGCCGCCCAAGGTGGCAGGGTGGCCAGTCGCGAAGCCAGATGCCGCCGCGGGCAAGCCGGCCCCGGCAGCGGCCCCGCCTGTCGCCGGCAAGGCTCCCGCCGCGGCGCGACCCGCGCCTCCTGCGCCGCCCAAGCCCGCGCCCGGGACGCGCCCTCCCGCTCCCGCGACGCCTCCCAAGGCGAGCGCGCCCAAAGCGCGCGCGCGGATCAGCGCCATCGCGCGGGACGGCAGCCGGTCCGCCGACTACGTCCTCACCCAGCCCGAGACGCGCGTCGGGTGCGCCGTGACCGAGGGCGAGGTCAAGCTCGACAAGGATCAGTTCGTCGCCGACCAGCACGCGGTCTTCAAGTTCGACGGCGACCAGCTCACGGTCCAGGACCGCGGCAGCCACAATGGCGTGTTCCTCTGGTTCAAGGAGCGTCAGATCCAGTCGGGCGACGAGCTGCGCATCGGGCGCCAGCGCCTGCGCATCGAATGGCTCCCGGACGAGCCGGAGACTCCGGCCGAGCAGCCGCTCTGGGGCAGCCCCGACCCGGGCTACGTCGCGCGCGCCGTGCAGCTGCTCGAGGGAGGCGGCGAGGGGGACGTGTTCCCCCTCAAGCAGGGCGAAAACGTGATCGGCCGCGGCAGCGGCGACGTCAGCTTCCCGCAAGACGGATACGTCTCCAGCCGCCACTGCCTGGTCACGGTCGGCGACGGGCAGATCGGCGTGAAGGATCTCGGCTCGGCCAACGGAACGTTCGTGAAGATCAGCGGCGCGGCCCCCGTGGCGGCAGGCGATCTCTTGCTCGTCGGTGAACAGATCCTCCGCGTCGATCCGGCCTGAGCGGCGATACGGCGAGTGAATTCCCGGCGGGCCTGATCCAAGATGCGTTCCGTGCGCCGCCCCCTCTCGCTTCCCGGCCCACCGGCTCGCGAGGCCGACATCGATCTACGGCGGCCCGCCTCCATCGCGATCGCTGCCGTCCTCATCGGTACCGCGGCGCTCCTCGGCGCGTGGCTCCTCGGCTCGCCTTCGACGGCCGCCGTGCTCTCCCACACCATGAAGGCGAACACCGCGCTGGCGCTCGCGGCGGTCGCCGCCTCTCTCTTGCTGCAGCTCCGCGGCCGAGCCGGGGCGGGCCGAGCGCTGGCGCTCGTCGCGCTCTCCATCGGTGCCCTGACACTGTTCGAGTACGCGACCGGCGTCGATCTCGGCATCGACCAGATCCTCGCCCTCGATGCCACGAACGAGGAAAGCCTGCTGCATCCCGGCAGGATGGCGCCGAACGCCGCGATGGGGCTCTTGCTCCTGGGAGGAGCGCTGGCAACGTGCGCGCCCGAAAGCCAGGCCTGGCGCCGGCTCGCCGGGGCGGCCGTGCTCACCGTGAGCGTGCTCTCGCTCTTCGCGCTCGTCGGCTACCTCTACGGCGCGAAATCGTTCTACAAGATCCCGAACGCGATCCGCCTGTCACAATACACGGCGGCCAGCCTCTTCGTGCTCTCGATCGCGGCCCTGGCGATCTGGCCTCGCGGCACGTTCACGGAAGTCCTGGTGAGCCGCACGCCGGGAGGTCTGGTGGCGCGCCGCGCCCTGGTTCCCGTCGTCGTGCTGCCCATCCTCCTCGGGTTCCTGCGCAACGCGGGTGAGCGCGCGGGACTCTTCGGCGATTCGATGGGCACCGCGATGATGGCGTCGGCCACCGTCCTGGCGCTCGGCTTCGTTGTCTGGCAGAGCGCCCGCGTCCTCGATCGCAAGGATGCCGCCCAGCGCGCCCTCGCCGCGGAGAACGAGCGGCTCGCTCGCGAAGCGCAGGAGGCCGTTCGCGTGCGCGACGAGTTCATCGCCATCGCCGCGCACGAGCTGCGCACGCCGCTCACTTCGCTGCGGCTGCAGACGCAGCTCGACGCGCGCCGCGCGGACCCCGACGGCCGCGAGCGGCGCGACGTGTACGTCAGGCAGATCGATCGGCTCACCCGGCTCGTCGACGGGATGCTCGACAGCGCGCGCATCGCGTCGGGAGCCTTGCAGCTCGACCGCTCGACGGTCGATCTGTCCACGCTCGCCAAGCAAGTGGTGGACGATCTCCGCGACCAGTTCGCCGCGACCGGCACCACGGCCTCGCTGCGCGTCCGCCCCGGTGTGCTGGTCGAGGGCGATCCGCTGCGCCTCGCGCAGGTGGCAGAGAACCTGCTCTCGAATGCGCTGAAGTACGGCGGCGGCAAACCGATAGAAATCGCCGTCGAGCAGAGCGGCGGCCGCGCCGTGCTTTCGGTGAGCGACCGAGGGATCGGCATCGACGCCTCCGACCAGCAGCGCATCTTCGGCCTCTTCGAGCGCGCCGTTCCTGCCTCCAACTTCGGCGGGCTCGGGTTGGGACTTTATTTCGCGCACCAGGTCGTGGCGGCACACGGTGGCCGGATCGACGTGCGCAGCGAGCCCGGCCACGGAGCGATCTTCGCCGTCTCGCTGCCCGCGCTGGCGCAAGCGTCGCCGTAGATCGCGCCGCGCTGGCGCGGTGACTAACCCGTGTGCTGGAGCCTCTCGCAAAGCTCCCGGCGGACGCGGGCGCGGAAGCGCTCGAGCCGCATCGTCACCGCGCTCTTGCCCACGCCCATGCGCTGCGCGATCTCGCGGGCCGAGAGCGTCCCATCCAGGTAGAAGAGACGGACGGTCTCTTTTTCCGGGCCCTCGCGCAGGGCGTCGATCACCTCGCGGACGGCACGCAGCTCCGCCTCCTTCTCCAGCTGCTCGCTCGCGGCCGGTGCGCAGCCGTCGGCGAGCTCCGCCTCCCGGCAGGCCTCCTCGGCCGCCTTGTCGTGCGTCGATCGGGCGGAGAGGTACGAGCGCGCTCGGTTGCGCGCGATGGTGAAGAGCCAGGCGGAGAACCGCTCGGAATCCTTGAGGCTCGAGAGCGCGCGGAAGGCGCGGACGAAGGCTTCCTGGACCACGTCGTCCGCCTCGTCGGAGTCCAGCTCGCTGAAGCTGCCGGCGAGCCTGCAGACGGCGCCGCGATACCGGCGGTACAGCTCCTCTTCCGCCAGCCTGGCGCGCGGACCTGCGTGCAGCGCTTCGGCAACCAGCTCGCCGTCCGTCGCCGGCGGCGGCACGAGCTTCAGGCGGGGCGCCTGGGAGAACTCGGGGAACCGGGGGGCGTTCGCGGTGCGCATGTCTTCTAGCACCCGGCGTGCCCATGCCAGCGGTGGCAGTGTCTTCGAGTGAATCCGAGCGGTTGTGTGACAGGGCGCCGCAGGGCGTACCTGCGTCGACCGCGACATCCGTGTCAGGGCAGCGAGTCGATTGTCGTGGTCGCCCGTGCCGCGCTCGTGCAGTGCGCCGTCGGGCCGCCGCCGCGCTAATCTTCCGCGCCCATGCAGCTCGGTGTGGTCAACGACAAGGCGCTGTCGGAGCTCGGGTGGTCGACGCTCACTGCCGAGCTTGCGCGGCGGGCGAGGACGCCGATGGGCCGCGAGCTCTGCGTCGCGCTTCTCCCGGGCGACGATCCCGAACGCGCACGTCGCCGGCTGGCGCTCGTCGAGGAAGCGCGAGCGCTCCGCCGCCTGGACCGCGAGGTGCCGCTCGCCGATGCGCTCGATCTCCGGCCGGCGCTGGGCCGGGCCGCGCGCGAGGGGACGCTGGAGCCCCAGGAGCTGACCGCCGTCGCCCGCCTGGTGCGGACCTCGGCGTCGGCGCGGCGTTTCTGCCTGGCCATGCGGCATG